>CALGOL010000403.1 GCA_937960755.1 uncultured Azospirillum sp. | reverse complement strand
CGATAGCGCCGACGACCTCGCCGTCCGCCGTCACCGGCGCGCCGCCGCCGATGAACGTCGTTTGCGGATGCTGGCTCAGGCCGTGCGCCAAATGCGGGTTGGCGGTCAGGCGATCCTTCCACGCCGTGGTCGGTTTCTTGAAGCTGACGGCGGTGTACGCCTTGCGTTCGGCGAACATCCGCGCCGGCAAAGGCGCCCCCGGCATCTTAAGATAAACCAATAAGTTCCCGGCCGGATCGACGACGGCGACGTGGATTTTCAAACCGCGCGCCGTCGCCGCCTCAATCGCCAGATCGGCCAAGCGGCGGGCGGCTTCTAACGTCAGGCTGCGGGAAACAATGGTTTCAAGCATCGGCGTGATCCTTCATCTCAAACAAAAAAACCGCCGGGACCGAAGCCCCGGCGGCGCAGTGCTGAACGGGGGAATCGTTCAGTCGACGTTCTCCAGGCACAAAAGACCCGTCGCGGTGTTGGAGATCGGCAAATGATAGTTGCGATGAACCTCTTTCACCGTGGCGTTCAGCGCGCCGCGCATGGTCAGCCACAAGATGAACTCGGCCCCTTGCGCCCCGGCGTCGCGCACCAGATCGAGGATCGACATGTCGAGGAAGTATTCCGGATCGTCGACGATCTTCTCCATGCACATCAGGTCGAACTTCTTGTTGATGAAGCCCGCCCGCTCGCCGTCCAACTGGTGCGACAGCCCGCCAGTGCCGAGGATCACCACCTTCTCATCCCCCGGATAAGAGGCGATGGCCTTGCCCAGCGCCTTGCCCAGCGCGTAGCAGCGCTTGGGCGAGGGCAGCGGATGTTGCACCGTATTGATGCACAGCGGCACGGTGCGAATGCCCAGCTCGGCGTAATTCGGCCAGAACAATTGCATCGGCACGGTGAAGCCGTGGTCCACCGCCATTTCCTGACAGGTGGTCAAGTCAAATTCGTCGGCGACGATGGAATTGATGAGATGCCAGGAAAACGCCGGGTCGCCCTTGAAGGGCGCGATGGTCGGGATGCCCCAGCCTTCGTCTTCGTTGCGATACTCGGCCGCCGCGCCCACCGCGAAGGTCGGCTGCTTGTCGAGGAAGAAGTTTAGCCCGTGGTCGTTATAGATCACGATGGCGATGTCGGGCTTCACTTGGTCCAGCCATTGGCGGACCGGCGGGTAGCCGTCAAAGAACGGCCGCCAGTACGGGTCTTCAAATAGTTCCCGCGCGATGGCGTTGCCGATGGCCGGGATGTGCGAAGTGGTCAGTCCGCCGACGATGCGCGCCATGTCTTATTCCCCCTGCTTCCGCAGCATTTCTTTGAACGCTTCGACGGTCATGCCGGTCTGTTGCGCGCCGACGTCCTGTACGTTGAGACCGAAAATGCCGGCGAACTTGGCGAGATAGTAGATATTGCCGCCTTCGGCGATCATGTTCAGGACAATCTTGTCCCGCACCGCCTGTTTCTGGCCGTCGTTAAGGCCGTACTTGTCCATGTACGCCTCTTGGTCGGCCAAGAAGGCGTCGCGGTTTTCCTTGCGGTTGAAGGAATAGCACATCTTGTTGAGCGGATAGCCTTTGACAGCCATAGCGCCGTCAAAGATGGTTGTGCCGAATATTGGCTCTGCTGCGGTCATGGCGGTTTCCTTCCTTGGTTTTCCGTTTGTTATTTATTATTAACTCATATCTTCGTCATTCCCGCGCAGGCCGGAATCCAGAGCATCGCCGCAACGTTTTCGAGTTGCTCTGGACCCCGGCCTTCGCCGGGGTGACCGGCAAGGCGGCGGCGAGCGGTGCGAAAGCGCCTCATCATTCCCAGTAAAGGCGCATCGGATTCTCGATCAGCAGCGCCTTGATCTTTTCCGGCGTCGTGGCGATTTGCGGGATGAAATCCACCAGACCGCCGTCGTCGGGCATGTGCGTCGTCATGTTGGGGTGCGGCCAGTCGGTGCCCCACAGCACGCGGTCGGGGAAGCGGTCCACCAGCGCGCGGCAGAACGGCGCGACGTCGCTGTACAGCGGCGGCCCTTCTACGCTCAGCCGTTCCGGGCAGGTGACCTTGCTCCAAATCGTCGGAACCTCGGCCATCAGGTTGATGAAGCGCTGAAAATCCGGGTGCTCGACGCCCTTGGCGATGTCGGGGCGGCCCATGTGGTCCACCACGATCACCGCGGGGATTTGCTTGAGGAAGGGAATCAGTCCCGCCAGATCCTGCGCTTCAAAATACACCACCACATGCCAGCCGAATTTCGCCACCTTGTCGGCGATACCGAGAAACACCTCCCGCGGCGTCGCGTCCACCAAGCGCTTGACGAAGTTGAAGCGTACGCCACGTACGCCCGCCGCATGCATTTCCGCCAATTCGTCATGGGTGATGCTGGGGCCGACCGACGCCACGCCGCGCGCCATGCCGTTGGAGGCCAGCAGCGCATCCACCAGCGCCCGGTTGTCCCTGCCGTGGCAGGTGGCCTGAACGATGACGTTGCGGGAAAAGCCTAAGAAGTCCCGCAGGGCGAAAAGCTGTTCTTTCGAGGCGTCGCAGGGGGTGTACTTGCGTTCCGGCGCGTACGGGAAGACGTCGCCGGGGCCGAAAACATGGCAATGGGCGTCCACCGCCCCCGGCGGCGGGACGAACCGCGGCTTCGACGGGTTGGGGTGGAAGGGGATGTAATTGGCGTCCATGGGGCGTGTCTTCCCGTATCTCGCGTGGTTAATCGGCCAAAGGCGCGAACGCCACGCCGTCGAACAGTTTGCGCGCGGTGCGCAGAATGGCGGCGTCGGCGACGCTTCCATCCTCAGCCACCGTCACCACCACCGTCATTTCGCCGGTCGGGTGTTCAATCGACAGGCGCTTCACCCCACCATCGGGAATGACCGCCAGTTCCGCCGCCGGCGACCCCGGCAGCATGCAGGCGGTGGCGACGCTGACCGCGCCCAACACGCCGATGGAGGCGTGACAACGGTGCGGAATGAAGGTGCGGGTGGAAATCGCCCCGCCATTGCTGGGCGCCGAGACCAGCGACATCTTCGGCACCGATTTGGCTGTCACGTCGCCCAGGTTCATCAGCGGCCCAGCCTTCAGGCGGATGGATTCCAGCTTGGCCTTTAACGCGGCGTTGGCGTCCAGTTCGTCACGGCTTTCAAGCCCGGTCGCGCCGACATCCGCCGCCCGCAGCACCACCACCGGCATGCCGTTATCAATGCAAGTGACCGCCACGCCGTCGATCACATCCACCGCATTGCCGGTGGGCAGCAGCGCGCCGCAACTGGACCCCGCAGTGTCGCGGAAAACAATCGGCAAGGGCGCCGCCGTCCCCGGAACCCCATCAATCACCGCGTCGCCGTGATAGACGACGTTTCCGTCCGCGGTGCGCACCCGCGCCGTCGCGGTCTGCCCGGTGTTCTCCATATAAATTGTCACCGGGGTCTCGCCCTCCTGCGCCGCGACAAGGCCGCGTTCGATGGCGAAGGGGCCGACGCCGGCCAGGATGTTGCCGCAGTTTTGCTGATCGGTGACGACGGCCTGATCGACGAAGACTTGCAAGAACAGGTAATCGACATCAACGCCGGGACGGTCGGACTTCTTGACCACCGCGACCTTGGAAGTCAGCGGATCGGCCCCGCCCATACCGTCAATCTGCCGCGGATCGGGGGAGCCCATCACCCCCAGCAAAAATGCGTCGCGCGCCTTGACGTCGGCCGGCAAATCTTCCGCCAGGAAGTAGCCGCCCTTGGAAGTGCCGCCGCGCATCCACATGCAGCGCGCTTGGTTCATCTGCTTTGCGCCCCGTTTTTGTTGGTTCTTGGCTCTAGCGGACCGGCCTTGCGGCGGCCTCCGCTCCCCCCTTCGTTCGACGCCAAGTTTCCCCCCGCCGGGCCCGACGCGCCAATCAATTGTGCCGCCGTCGCCATAAGAATATGCTATAACCATGTCTGATTTAGGGACGGATGGATTTTGTGCGATGCAAAAATTGAATGACCGAGCGCCTAACTTCCGTCACCTGCGGGTCTTCGCCGAGGTGGCGCGCCGCGGTTCGATCAGCATGGCGGCCGACCGCATCCACTTGTCACAACCGGCGATTTCCCAAGCCTTGGCGAAGCTGGAGGAGAATTTCGGCGTCAAGCTGTTCGAGCGGCGCAGCGACGGCATGACCCCCACCGAACACGGATTATTGGCTTTGGCGCGGGTCGAGCGGGCGCTGGAGCTGGTGGAGGGCGGCGCGCGAGAGGCGGCGCGGTTGTCGGTACGCAAAGGCGCCCGCGCCTTCGCCAACTTTGAACAGTTGCTGACCACGCCCCAGTTGCGGGCCTTGGCGGCGGTGTCGGGCGCGCGGAACTTCTCGCTGGCCTCCCGCGACGCCGGGGTCGCCCAACCCACCCTGCACCGCGCCGCCCGCGATCT
>CALGOL010000402.1 GCA_937960755.1 uncultured Azospirillum sp. | reverse complement strand
CTTCCGATCTACAGCCGCCGCAGCTTCCGCCCGCCGCCGCGACCGGCGCCGCGGCCAGACCCAGGGTTTTGCGGATTTGCGTCTTGATCCGGCGCGGCAACAGCAAGGCCCACGCCACCCAGGCCGACGCCAAAACAAAGGCGGCGGCCACCAGCAGATTTTGCAGCATGTATCAGCCCCCCAGGAAAGCGGATGCGACGCGGTAGGTGACGAAGGCGGCGGCGTAGGCCAGCGTCATCATGTAAACGAACATGGCGATGGGCCAGAACAGCGAGTTGGTCTCCCGCCGCACCACGCCCAAGGTCGGCAGGCATTGCGGGGCGAAGACGTACCACGCCAAGAGGGCGAGCGCGGTGGGCAGGCTCCAATCCGCCGCCAGGGCGGCGGCCAGCGAGCTTTCCAGCGCCTCGTCGGTTTCGCTCAGCGCGTACACCGTGCCCAACGCCGCCACCGCCACTTCCCGCGCCGCCATGCCGGGGATCAGCGCAATCGCGACCTGCCAGCCGAAGCCGATGGGGGCGAGGATGGGGGCGATGGCGTGGCCCAGCATGCCGGCGAAGCTGTAGTCGATGGCGGGACCGGTGGCGCCGTCCGGCGCGCCGGGGAAGCTCGCCAGGAACCACAGCATCACCATCAGCGCGAAAATAATCGTGCCGGCGCGCACCAAAAACGCCTTGGCCCGCTCATACAGCCCCAGCATGACGTTGCGCGGCCGGGGCAGGCGATAGGGGGGCAACTCCATCAGCAACGGCTCGCGCTCGCCCTTGAACACCGTACGCTTGAGGATGAAGGCCACCAGCAGCGCCGAGATCACGCCCGTAGCGTACAGCGCGAACAAGACGAAGCCTTGCAGCCCGATGAAGCCCAAGACGCGGCCGTCTTCCGGGATAAAGGCGGCGATGAGCAGCGCGTACACCGGCAAGCGGGCCGAGCAGGTCATCAACGGCGCGATCATGATGGTGGCGAGCCGGTCGGCGCGGTTTTCAATCGTGCGGGTCGCCATGACGCCGGGGATGGCGCAAGCGAAGCTGGACAGCAGCGGGATGAAGGCGCGGCCGTGCAGGCCGACGCCGCCCATCAGCCGGTCGAGCAAAAACGCCGCCCGCGCCATGTAGCCGGAATCCTCCAGCAACTGGATGAAGAAGAACAGCACGACGATTTGCGGCAGGAAGATCACCACGCTGCCCACCCCGGCGATGACGCCGTCGGCCAGCAGGCTGCGCACCGGGCCTTCCGGCAGGGTCTCATTGACCCAGCCTTGCACCCCGCCGACCGCGCCGTCGATCAGGTCCATCGGGAAAGCCGCCCAACTGAACACCGCTTGGAAGATCAAGAATAGCGTCAACAGCAAGAAGGGCAGGCCGAACACCGGGTTGAGCAGCACAGAATCAATCCGCCGGGTGAGCAGCGGCGGTTCGCCCGGCGTTGAGGCGGCGGCGAGAATTTCGTCGATGCGGCGGCGGTAGGCGCGCAGGTCGTGGGAGGAAGGTTCGGTCCAGCCGCAATCCCCCGGCCGCGCCAGCAGCGCGCCGCGGTCCTTCAGCGCCTTGTCCACTTCGGCCAGCAGGCCGGCGACGCCGTCGCGGCGCACCGCCACCGTCGGGATGACCGGAATGCCCAATTCCCGCGACAAGGCGGCGGCGTCGATGCGGCAACCGCGCTTTTCCGCCATGTCCATCATATTGAGCGCCAGGATCATCGGAATGCCCAGCTTCTGCACCTCCAGCGCCAAGCGCAGGTTGAGCCGCAGATTGGTGGCGTCGGCGACGCAGACGATGACGTCGGGCGGTTCTTCATGGGCGAAGCGGCCCAGCACCACATCGCGGGTCACTTCTTCGTCGGGGCTGCGGGCGCGCAGGCTGTAGGTGCCGGGCAGGTCCACCAGTTGGGCGCGGGCGCCCGACGGGGTGGCGAACTGGCCGATCTTGCGTTCGACCGTGACGCCGGGGTAGTTGGCGACTTTCTGCCGCGCGCCGGTCAGCGCATTGAAAAGAGCGGTCTTGCCGCAATTGGGATTGCCCACCAGGGCGAATCGCAGCGGCGCGACAGCGACGTCGGCTGTCGTCATGGCGATGCTCCTTAAAAATTTGCGTTGTTAGACGGGATGAAGCCCGTCATTCGGCGGCGATGAACACCGCGCAAGCTTCGCTGCGCCGCAGCGCCACCGCATGCTCGTCCACCCGCACCGCGATGGGATCGCGGCCGGGGAAGCCTTCATGGATGACTTCCACCTCGGCCCCTTCCACCAGCCCCATTTCAATCAGGCGGCGTTCAAGCTCGCCCGGCGGCAGGGTGGAGGAGATGCCCGCTTCGTCCAGCGCCACGATGCGGCCGCGGGCGCCCTTGTCAAGACGACCGAGCGGGCGGCGCTGGTTCTGGTTGTGCTGATTGGTCATGGAATGACGCCTTTGACCTGCCGGGCGCTTTAACTGCGCCCATGCAAATCATTAGCACTCGTTCGGCTGATAATCCACCGCTGAGCTTGGATTGCCGGCTGAGAATGACAATGTG
Organism: uncultured Azospirillum sp.; assembly: GCA_937960755.1. Lineage (GTDB taxonomy): Bacteria > Pseudomonadota > Alphaproteobacteria > Azospirillales > Azospirillaceae > Azospirillum. Next base: position 1,875 of record CALGOL010000402.1, on the reverse strand, counting down.
TCGCAGGAAAGCGCGCTACTTTGGACTTGTAATAAAAACAATAAAAAGCCCTCTCCGGTGAGACGGCTACAGTATTCACACATCTCGGCTTCTTACCCCTTTTTTCGTCATTCCGGCGAAGGCCGGAATCCAGCCTTTTCAGATACTTATCCGAATTGCCCTAGACCCCGGCCTTCGCCGGGGTGACGTGATAAAGTTAATCAGGATCAATTAGTTAGAAGATGTGTGAATACTGTAGCCGTTGAGACGAAGAGGGCTTTGTTTATTACGGAAAATCTAGCGCCGCCGTCAGCCGTCGGCGTTCATGCGCGCGACGATTTCATCCAGCGTCGCGTTCGCCTTGTCGTTGTCGATCTGGCAAGTGCCGGCGGCTTGATGGCCGCCGCCGCCGTATTGCAGCATCAACTCGCCGACATTGGTTTTTGACGACCGGTCGAGGATCGACTTGCCGCAGGCCAGCACGGTGTTTTGCTGCTTCAGGCCCCACAGCACATGGATGGAGATATTGCACTCCGGGTGCAGCGCGTAAATCATGAACCGATTGCCGGCCCAGATGGTCTCCTCATTACGCAGATCGAGCACCACGACATTGCCGCGCACGGTGGAACAGCGGTCGATCTGTTCGATAAAGCGCTTTTCCTGATCGAAATAGAGGTCGACCCGCTCCTTGACGTCGGGCAGCGCCAGGATTTGCTCGATGGAGTGGTTGCGGCAATAGTCAATGAGATCCATCATCAACTGATAGTTCGACACCCGGAAATCACGAAAGCGCCCCAGCCCGGTGCGGGCGTCCATCAGGAAGTTGAGCAGCGTCCAATCCTTGGGCGTCAGTATGTCGTCCTTGGCGTATTGCGCCGAATCCGCCTGATCCACCGCGGTCATCATTTCGTCGGAAATGCCGGGGAAGCGCGCCTTGCCGCCGTAATAGTCGTAGACCACCCGCGCGGCCGACGGCGCCTTGGGGTCGATAATGTGATTGTCTTTTTTGCCGACGCGGATGGTTTCCGACAAATGATGGTCGAAGGCCAAATGCGCGCCGTCGACATAGGGCAGGTTGGTGGTGATGTCGTTGGGGCCGATTTCGATCTTGCCGTCCTGCATGTCCTTGGGATGGACGAATTTAATGTCGTCGAGAATGCCCAAATCCTTCAGCAGCACGGCGCAAACCAGCCCGTCGAAGTCGGAACGGGTGACGAGACGGAACTTGCGGTTTTCAGACATGCAGGCGCACCCCTCGTTGACGGACATCACAGGTTTGAAAGCTGCGCCTAAGTTAGAACGATTTATTGTCTGATTGAAACGTCAAAACCGCTTTTCCGCACCAGCCAAGCGTCCAGCGACAAAACGCCGGGGCCTCTGGTCAGCACCGCCAGCAAAAGGGCGAGCCACAGGAAATGATCCAGCTGGTTATAGACCGGATTGGCGGCGCCCAGCACGAATTGGATGGTCAGCGTGATGCCGATCAGCGGCAAGGTCGCCAGCCGCGCCGCCAGCCCGACCAGCAGTAAGACGGAACACGCCAATTCCGCCGCCGTTCCCATATAGGCCGCCAGCATCGGCGGCAGAAACGGCACTTGGTATTCGTATTCAAATAGCTCCAGCGTTCCGCTCCAATTCCCCAGCTTGGCGGTTCCGGCGAAGAAGAACACCCGGAACAGCACGGCGCGGATGAACAGATCGGTCAACGGGGCGCCCCAGCGCTCCAACAGCGCCGCCGTCGGGCGAATCATGCGGACAATAAGCAAAAGCTTGTCGAATACCATATTTCGCCCTCCGCTGCGCGCCGGATTGGTGATGCGCCGTTATTGAAATGCGATGATCGCGCCCATGCGCAACAGCCGGGCCAACGCCGCGGTAAGGTCAAGGCCGGGCGCC
>CALGOL010000401.1 GCA_937960755.1 uncultured Azospirillum sp. | reverse complement strand
GTCGAAGCGGTAGCGGGCGTCGGTGTCGATGCCCAGCCGGCGGCCGGTGCGCGCCGTGCGCAGCGCGTCGAACAAGGCGACTTCCAGCAACACGTTAACGGTCGCTTCCGAACAGCCGGTCGGCTCGCCGCCAACAATCCCGCCCAAGCCTTCGGCCTGTTCATGGTCGGCGACCACCGTGAATTCCGGGTCGAGGGCGTAGGTCTTGCCGTTCAGCGCAGCCAAGGTTTCGCCTTCCCGCGCCATGCGCACCACAATGCCGCCCTTGACCTTGTCGGCGTCGAAAACATGCAACGGCCGCGACGTGTCGAAAGTGACGTAGTTGGTGATGTCCACCAAGGCGGAAATCGGCCGCAGGCCGATGGCGGTCAGGCGGTCTTGCAGCCATTGCGGGCTGGGGCCGTTCTTCAGCCCACGGAAATAACGGGCGGCGAACATCGGACAGGCGTCGGGCCGTTCGATGACGACGCCGAGCGGGCTGGGGAAGCCGCCCTTGACGGGACGCGAATCGATGCGGCCGGCGTCCAGCGGCTTCAGGGTTCCAAGACCGGCGGCGGCGAGATCGCGCGCCACGCCGCGCACCCCGGCGCAATCGGCGCGGTCGGGGGTGAGCGCAATTTCAATCACCGGATCGTCGAGCCCGGCCCAGGCGGCGAAGCTTTGCCCGACCGGGGCGTCTTCCGGCAGTTCGATGATGCCGTCGTGCTCATCCGACAGTTCAAGCTCGCGCTTTGAGCACATCATGCCGTTGGATTCGACGCCACGAATGACGCCCTTTTTCAAGGTGATCTTAGAGCCGGGAATATAGGCCCCTTCCGCCGCGAACACCCCGACCAAGCCGGCCCGCGCATTGGGGGCGCCGCACACCACTTGCAGGGTTTCGGTCCCGTTATCCACCGTCAGCACCCGCAGCTTGTCGGCGTCGGGGTGCTTTTCGGCCGTGACGACGCGGGCGATGCGGAACGGGGCGAGCGCGGCTGCGCGGTCCTTCACGCCCTCCACCTCCAAGCCCAGCGCGGTGAGCTTGTCGCAGATGGTCTGCAACGAGGCGTCGGTGTCGAGATGCTCTTTGAGCCAGGAGAGGGTGAATTTCATGACCGGCCAAACCAATGACGATAACGAGCGGACCCCGCCGGATGCGGCGGCGCCAGGGGAGCACGTTTTGCCAAGAAATCGACCGCAGGTCCACTCAATCTCGATTTAAATTATTATACGCTGCGGCGCGGTGAAGGTTTCGGCGGCGGCGGCGGCGTTTCCCCCGCCGGCCCTTAGTTTTGCTTGCGTCGCGTCGCGGGGCGGCTTATAAGCCCCGTCTTCCACCGTGGCGGCGAGGCCGGACAAGGTTCCGGGGCATGCCCAACCGCCCGATAATTCCCCCTTTGTCGAAAGGACGGAAAATGCCCAAGTTGAAGACGAAGAGCGGCGCCAAGAAGCGCTTCAAAGTGACCGGCACCGGCAAGGTTCGCGCCGGCGCGGCGTTCAAGCGCCACTGCCTGGAAAACAAGTCCACCAAGATGAAGCGGGACGCCCGCGGCATGATGACTCTGTGCGACGCCGACGCGCGCATCGTGCTGAAGAACTGGCTGCGCAACGCTTAATTTATTCTCGGAAGGATTGATCCATGGCTCACGTTAAGCGCGGCGTCACCAAGCACGCCCGTCACCGCAAGATTCTCAAGCTGGCCAAGGGCTACCGCGGCCGCGGCTCGACCAATTACCGTATTGCGATGGAGAAGGTCGAAAAGGCGTTGCGTTACGCCTATCGCGACCGTCGCAATAAGAAGCGCGATTTCCGCGGCTTGTGGATTCAGCGCATCAACGCCGGCGTGCGTCAGTACGGCATGACGTACTCGCGCTTCATCAACGGCCTGAAGCTGGCCGGCATCGACTTGGATCGTAAGGTTCTGGCCGATCTCGCCGCCCGCGAGCCGGCGACCTTCAAGGCCGTCGTCGATCAGGCGCAGGCCGCGCTGACCGCCAAGGTCGCCGCGTAATACCGGACGAGGAAGCTTTCGGCTGCGGGCGCTTGCCCGCGGCTGGAACTCCGGTCATAAGGGGGAGCCTGCGGCGCTAAAGCCCGGCTCCCTTTTTTCTTGTGGGACAAGACCATGCTCGACGCCGTCAAGACTGAACTCCTGGCATTGGTGAACGCCGCGACCGATATGCAGGCGTTGGAGGAGGCGCGCGTCGCGGCCTTGGGCAAGAAAGGGCGCCTCACCGCCCTGATGAAGGAATTGGGCGGCCTGTCGCCGGATGAGCGCAAGGCGCGCGGAGCCGAGTTAAACCTCGTCAAGGACGCGGTGGCGGCGGCGCTGGACGGCCGCAAGGCCGAACTGGCGGCGGCCGAACTGGCGGCGCGGCTGGAGGCGGAGCGCATCGACGTCACGCTGCCGGTGCGGCCGGAGGCGACCGGGCGCATTCACCCGATCAGCCAGACCATTGACGAGATGGTGGCGATTTTTGCCGAAATGGGCTTCACCGTGGCGGAAGGCCCGGACATTGAAAGCGACTTCCATAACTTCACCGCGCTGAACTTCCCGCCCGGTCATCCGGCGCGCGACATGCACGACACGTTCTATCTGCCGGACGCCGCCCAAGCCGGCCCGGACGGCTCGCACCGCATGCTGCTGCGCACCCACACCAGCCCGGTGCAGGTGCGCACCATGCTGAACAACAAGCCGCCGATCCGCATCATAGCGCCGGGCCGCACCTACCGTTCCGACTACGACATGACCCACACGCCGATGTTCCACCAGATTGAAGGTCTGGTGATCGACGAGGCGACCAACATGGGCCACCTCAAGGGCTGCTTGGTGGAGTTCTGCCGCGCCTTCTTCGACGTGGACGACCTGCCGCTGCGTTTCCGCCCCAGCTTCTTCCCCTTCACCGAACCGTCGGCCGAGGTGGACATCGGCTGCTCGCGCAAAGGCGGCGAGTTGAAGCTGGGCGATTACGGCGATTGGCTGGAGATTTTGGGCTGCGGCATGGTGCATCCCAACGTGCTGGAAGCCTGCGGCATTGATTCCGCCAAGTATCAGGGCTTCGCCTTCGGCATGGGGGTGGAGCGGGTGGCGATGCTGAAATACGGCATCCCCGATTTACGCACCTTCTTTGAGGCGGATTTGCGCTGGCTGAAGCATTACGGCTTCTTGCCGCTGGACATGCCCAGCATGGCGCGCGGGCTGGTGGGCTGAGGTTTGGCGAACCGGGCGGCGGCGTCAGACCGTCGCCTGTTTGATTTCATCGAAGAAGCGTTTGCCGAAACGCGGGCAGAACTTTGCGATTCGCGCCGGGTCGGCCGTGGCCAGTTTGCCAAAACCGTCCGTTTTGCGGTAATTGGGGCCGAACAGCTTCTTTAGTTCCGCCAACGCCTTATCCTTATCATAGGAAAACGGCGGTTTGCCGCTATAGCTCTCGCTTCCCGCCAGCACCCACGCTTCCATGCATTGATGCATGAAATGCAAATCCTGGTCGCCGGCCCCCGCCGGCCGTTCCCAACGATCATGGCGATTGAGTTGCACATGGCGCCAGGGTGAGTGATCTTCATCCACTGGGCCTTCTGAATCCACCAGCAGCAGGATACGCGGGCCGGATTTTTGTTTTAACGACAGTCTGTAATCATCAAAGGCGGAGCCTCGCCCGCCGCATAATCGCACATCGACTTTCTTTGCACGTTCATCGCCAAGGATGCGGATTAATAATTGGCGGAAGGCGTCGCCATAACGCCGCAACATGCCTTTATTGTCGCCGCCGCCTTCCACCAGCAAAATCACCGTCACCATTTATTCGCCCCGATGTGGCCGCGCGCCCAGAGCTCGCCCAGCGAGTATTTTTCCAGCCATTCCTTCAGGTTTTCCCGGTCAAGCCGGTTCATTACCGTGGCGCCGTCACGCTTTTCGCAAGCGATGACGCATTCCGGCGCGTCGCTGAAGGAGTCCACCAGACTTTCCGAATGGGTGGTCACGATGATTTGGGTGCGAGTGGAGGCCTCGCGCAGCAAATCTCCCAGCCGCGCCACCACATCGGGGTGCAAGCCGATTTCCGGTTCCTCGATGCACACCAAAGGCGGCGGTTCCGGGTCGCACAGCACCGCGAGCAGGCAGAGGTATTGCAGCGCCCCATCCGACAACCGCCCGGCGGGGACAACCCGGTCGCCTTCCTCCAGAAATATTTGGCAGACGCCGCCGACGATCAGCACGTTATAATCCGTCACCGCCGGGTCGAAAACCTGCATCCATTCCACCAATCGCTGCGCTGAAGGCGTCTGGCGGATGCGCGACAGGATCAGGCCGAGATTGGCGTAATCTTCCGACAGAAAATCATTGGGCAAATCCGCCGGCTGCGGCCAGCGTGGCTTCATTTCGCGACCAAAGACGCGGTTCTTATATATTCTGATATAAGCTATATTTTTTGTTGTGATTAAACCATTGTACAGTAGAAATCCATCTTCTATATCACTGTAATCTACATTTTTACCATCAAAAAATATATTTTGATTCTCATAATTTAATTTTCTATCTATTTTAAGTTGCGCGCAGTATTTAATATGATGGACAGAGTCGTTTGTTCCAACTTGAATTTCGATTAGGCCAATTTTGATAAAACCATGCACAAAAGTGCTTGCTCCTCCTTCTTTCTGCAAATAATCGTCCTGGTTATTTTTCGCCAGCGCCCTTATCAAGCCGATGCCGGTGATGAAGTTGGATTTTCCGCACCCGTTAGGACCAATCAGCAGGTTGATCGGCCCCAGTTCCACCGCCGGGGCGTCGGGGGCGAAGGATAAGAAATTTCCGAAGCGAAGCGACTTGAACATCAGGGCCCTGGCTCATGAATTTCCGGGCTCGAATTTACCCCGTTCGACACGCTTTGGCTCGCGTTTTCTCCCCCTCGCCCCTCACCCGCCGTAAACCGACACCTCGATCAAGTTGCCGTCCGGGTCGCGGAAATAGAGCGAGCGGATCGGCCCCACCGCGCCGGTGCGGGCCACCGGGCCTTCCTCAATCGTCACCCCTTCAGCCCGCAAATGCGCCTCGGCGGCTTCCAGCGAACCGTTAATAATGAGACAGAGGTCGATGGCCCCCGGCGTCGGGCGCGCCGCCTTCGGTTCAAACTCTTTGCCGGCTTCATGCAAGTTGATCTTCTGCCAGCCGAACGAAAGCGCCTTGCGACCTTGGCCGAAGGTGACAACCTCCATCCCCAGCACGCGGGCGTAGAATTCGCAGGTCGCCGGAATGCTGGCGACCGTCAGAACAATATGGTCAATGCTCTGAATTTCCATCGGTGTTTACTCCGGTCTTTGCGTCACGCCTTGAACGCCAAGGCCGCGGCGGTCGCGATCATCATGACGCCGAACGCCTGCTGCAACCGCCGTTCCGGGATGGCGTGGGCGAGCGCCACGCCCGCCGACACGGTGGCCACACCCCCGGCGGCCAGCGCCAGCCCCAGACCCCAATCGACGTTATGATGGTCGGCGTAGCTGTAGAGCGCCGCTACGGCGCTGGGCGTCACCAGCGCCAGCGCCACGCTTTGCGCCGCCCGCTGACCTAGACCGAACAGGCCGGTGAGGAACGGCGTCGCCACCAGCCCGCCGCCAATGCCCAGCAAACCCATGCTGCCGCCGCTCAACAAGCCCACCAACGGCATGAAGCGCTTGGGCGCCGCCGGCCCCGGTTCCGCCGCGGCGCGTCCGGCCAAGCACTGGCGAACGCCTAAAATCGTCAAAAAAACCGCAAACAACAGTTGCAGGATCTGGGGATTCAGCGCTTGCGCGTAGTGCGCCGCAGCCCAAGTGGTCAGGGTTGAAACCACCGCCAACGCCGCGGCGCTCAAGCCCAGGCTGGCCGGGTTGCGCCGCGCATAACGCCACCAGGCAATAATAAGATTGGGGACCATCATCGCCAGCGCCGTGCCTTGCGCCGTGGTCTGATCCATGCCGTAGCCCAGCGCCAGAACGGGAATGGCGATGATGCCGCCGCCGATGCCGAAAACGCCGCCGAACAGGCCCATCGCCGCCCCAAGCGCCAAGGGAAAAAGCAAGCTAGTCAAAGGGTCCATGGTCGCACGCCGCCGGTAAGGGGAGAGAACGCCAATGAGAATATTTTTGTGCAGGGCATGATTAAATGGCGTTATGCTCTAATCACTTTTGCGTTTAAAGCAATAATCCGCCGCCATGGAAGACACCTCCGACCTCGCTTTTTTCGCCGCGCTGGCGCGCCATCCGACGTTGAGCGCGGCGGCGCAGGCATTGGGCGTCACCGCTCCGGCGGTCAGCCGGCGGCTGGCGGCGGTGGAGGCGCGGTTGGGCGTGCGTCTGCTCAACCGCACCACCCGCCGCCAAAGCCTGACCGCCGAAGGCGAGCGCTATCTTGACGAAGGCCGGCGGATTTTGGCCGACATTGAGCGGCTGGAGCGGGAATTGGCCGCCAGCCGCGAAGCGCCGCGCGGGCTGCTGCGCATCAACGCCGGCTTTGGTTTCGGCCGCCGCCACCTCGGCCCGGCGGTGGCGGAATTCGCCCGGCTTTATCCAGAGGTCGACATCATCCTGCAATTAACCGATAAGCCGCTGGATCTGGCGGCCGATGGCGTCGACATCTGCATTCGCTTCGGCCTGGGCGCCGACGTCAATCATTTGACCCGGAAAATCGCCGCCAACCGGCGTTATCTCTGCGCCTCGCCGGACTATCTCGCCCGCCATCCGGCGCCGCAAATCCCCCATGACCTGACGGCGCACCAATGCATCGTCATCCGGGAAAATTTCGGCGCTTACAATAATTGGCAACTGGTTTCGGGGACGACGCAGCAGACGGTGAAGGTGGCGGGGCGACTGGCGGCCAATCATGGCGAAGTCGCCGTCGATTGGGCCTTGGCCGGTCTCGGGATTTTGCTGCGCTCGTTATGGGATGTGGCGGCTTATCTGCGGGCTGGCGATCTCGCGCGGGTGCTGCCCGAATGGTCCGGCGTCGATGCGGACATTTACGCCGTCTATCTGCAACGCGATCATCTTTCCGCCAAGGTGCGCGCTTTTCTCGATTTTCTTACAGAGCGCTTCGCCGAACAAAGGCGCACCGACGCCATTTGGTGACCCATGCCGCAAGTTAACACGCAAATGAATGTATTTTATAAAATTATTCTTGTTAATAAATTTATTTCACCTTGAACGCGACTTATTCCGACAAAAAATTAATGCGCACACGCGATAAAGGATCGCGTCATTAATTTTGGGGGCAATTTATGACTGCTTATGATGCTTGGCAAACTACTTTTGCGTTGTCGATCTTGTCCAATGCGGCGAGCGGATCAGACATCATCGTCCACGTCGGCCATGCGCGCAATTTACAGCCTTTAATGGAGCAAGCTACAGCTTTTGCTCAAACCCAACTGACGCTAAGCTTACAGCAGGCGGTTTCTTCGCAGTTACAAGCGTGGAACGCCGCTACGCCCGCGACATTGGGCGCGTCCGATTGGCGCGTCGCCTGGGGGCCGCAAGTTTTCGTCATCGGTCCGGTCAAGGGCAGCTACGACATCATAACCGGCAACGCCAAATTCAACGCCACCAACGCCATGGCGGCGTTCTACAGCCCGACGCTGGGCCGCTACGTCGTCGCCATCGCCGCCACCAATCCGGTGTCGTGGTACGACTGGCTGACCGAGGACTTCGACACCAATAATGTCGTCGCGTGGGAAGGCGCGTTGCAGGTGTGGAACGGCCAGACCAACACCATCAACCCGTCAGCCCAAATTCCCTGCCTGTCGGAGGGCACGTTTATCGGCATTTCCAACCTGTTGGGCATGGTGGACAGCGTCACCACCGATAAAACCCTGATCGGCTGGTTGAAATCGTTTAGCCCGGCCAGCGGCGACACGCTGACCTTCTGCGGCCATTCGCTGGCCGGGGCCTTGTCGCCGACGCTGACGGCGGCGTGCTTCGATCCCACCGCCGGCCTGCTCAAGGGAACCGGTTGGAAAGCCGGCGACGCGATGATCTACCCCACCGCCGGCGCCACGCCGGGCAACGGCCCCTTCGCCAGCGTGGTGGCCGGTCTGGGGTTGGGCGGGACAAATGGTTCGCAGCCCTGGCAATTGTGGAACCAAGATCTGCATAACAACCTAGATATCGTGCCGCGCGCCTGGGACCCGGCGTCGATGCAGGCGTTGCCGCAAATCTATTCCGCTTACTATGGAAAGCTAACCATCGACCTGCTGAACGCGCTGGTCAACAAGGCCGTCTCCCACGCCGCCGACGGCGCCGCTGTCGCCGGCCCCTACGCCGCCATCAATCCGGCGTTTCTCAATGGAACCTCCGCCGACGACGCCGCCAATGAATTCATATACGACTATCAAGTGAAGATTGACGGTCACAAGCAGACAGAGCAATTGACCATTCCAGAAGCAAAGGCCAGCCCGTATCATCCCACGCATCAAAAGTCGGTAAGCTGGAAAGAGCAATTGCTGTTCCAGCACACCACGGCTTATGGCCGGATTATTTTGGGCAATCCGCCCGAACCGGTGAAGTAAGCTCCGGCTTAAGGCGGGCGCCGACGGCAAGTCGTCAGGCCGCCGGCGCCCAATTCATCGCTTGGCGCGCCAACCCATAGCCGACGCTGGCGAAAACGTCGGTGTGGACAATGCGCGACGAACCGAAGACGTCGACGAAGCCTTGCTTGACGGCGCGCACCAACGTCGTGCCGCCGGTGAGAAACACTTTGTCAACCGTCTCGGGCGGCGTTCCGGCTTGACGCAAGGTTTCATGCAGCGCGTGGACGATCCCGCCGGTCAGCGGCTCGGCGTTGTCCTCAAACTCAGCGCGGGGGATGGCGAGCTGGAACGAGTCGGTAAAGACGTCCATGTTCAGCGTGGCGATATCGGCCGCCGATAACGCTTTCTTGGCGCTTTCCACCAGACCGGAAAACTCGAAGAACAGTTGGTTTTCCGCCAGTTCGATCAGCCGTCCGACCTTTTCCGGCTCCTCCGACACCCGCAGCAGCGAACGCAGCTCGTTCAAGTTCTTGCGCTCCAGCAGGTTGTTGAACAGGTGCCAGCGCGCCAGCCAAGTGAAGTAATGCACCGGGAACGGCAGGCGCTTGCCCATGCTGCGGAACAGCGTGCCCTTGCCCATTTGCGGCGCAACGAAGGCGTCGATGATCGAGGCGTCGAAGTTGTCGCCGCCGATATAGGCGCCATGATTGCCCAGAATATCGTCGCGGCGGTCAGTTTTTTGTCGCCCAGGACCGACGCGGATAACGCTGAAGTCGGAGGTGCCGCCGCCGATGTCGGCGACGACGATCAATTCCTCCGCCGTCGCCGTCGCCTCATAGGCCAAGGCGGCGGCGATGGGTTCATATTGAAAGGAAACGGAATTGAAGCCGGCGGCGCGCGCCGCCGCCTCCAAGCGGTCCTGCGCCCGGCGGTCCAGAGCGTCGTCGTCGTCGTTGAAGCGCACCGGGCGGCCCATAACCACATGGTCGATGGCCTCGCCGGCCGTCGCCTCCAGCTTGGCGCGAAACGCCGACAGTATGACGGCGATCAGGTCTTCCAGCATGTATTCCCGACCGCCCAGCCGGGTGACGACCTTGTCTTTGCGGCCAAGATAGGTTTTCAGCGAGCGCATGTAGCGCCCGGCGGCTCCGCCGCGCAAAGCGGCGTCGGCGTCCGCCCCCACCGCGAAGCTTTTGGCGTCGCCGTCAAAAAACAGCACCGTGGGCGCGGCGAGGGATTCCGCCCCCAGTTTGGTCATGGCGACGCCGCCGGCTTGCGCCACTCCGGCGGTGGAGTTGGTGGTGCCGAAGTCAATTCCCGCCGCAGCCATGGCGCGCCCTTCCTTTGTTTGTCCCGCTGAACGAAAAAAGGCGCGGAACCTATCGGAGCGGCGACGCCGGGTCAAGGCGAACGCGAATCGCCGGCAGCCCCCCCGCGACCGAACGCCCACTTACAATCGGCCGCCCCCGCGCCTATATTATAAGTCGTTGATACAAGGGAGGCCGCCATGTCCGCCGCCCCCAGCAGGTTTAACCATTCGCGGCTTGATCGCCCAAATCCTGATCGCCCGCGCCCCGACCCGCTGCTCGACCGCCGCGCGCCGCTCCGCCCCGCCCCGACGCACGATCATGATCGGCACGCCAACATTATCGTTACGGCGTCGCTCATGTTGATCGCCTTGCTGGCGCTGGCCGCCTTCGGCGGTTTCATGTGGTTGGCGCCCTCGGCCGAACGCCAGCGCATCGAAGCGATAATGGGGCCGCGCCCCAACCTCGCCCCTTTACCCACCATGAAGATGGAAATGGGCGGCGCCGGCGGACTCGCCATGGATTTGACGCTGGTGATCGAATTGGACCCCGGCGTGCGGCCTGCGGTGGTGGAGCCCTACATCGACCGCATCACCGACCGCATGGGCGACCGGCTGCGCGACGCCGGGCTGGAGCGGCTGGCGGGAACGGAAGGGGCGCTGCTGGTCAAGGAGATGGCCCGCTCGGTGGCGCAGCAGGAACTCGGCAGGATCAACGTGCGCGACGTGCTGATTGAAAGCATGGTCGTGCGCTCCGGCTACTCCTCAGCCCTGCCCGCCCGGTCCGTCGGACCGGGATGACAAATCAGATGTGGGACGAGCGCAGACCGTACATGCGGCGCAAAGCGCCCAAAACGTCAGCCGCCAGATCCGCTCGCGCCTCGTCGTCCAAGCCGGTCGCCGCCGCCGCCACCCGGCCCGCCAGCCGTGACGCCAAGTGATCGTCTCCGGCCAGCATGTCGCCCACCGCCAGTTGGTCGAACGACAGCGCCACCGCTTCGGTGGTGGCGATCAAGGTATGGCGGCGGCCGGCGGAGCCCAGCATTTCTTCCGCCCCTAAGACGGCGCCCGGCCCGCGCAGCTTGCCGCCCGGCTGTTCTTGGATCAGCCCTTCCAGCACGACGAAGAAGTTGGCGGCGACCTCCCCGGCCTGCCCCAGCACTTCCCCCGGCGTGGTCGCCATGCGCCCCGCCGACATCGCCAGTCGCTCCAACGCCGCCGGATCGAATTCGCGGAACAGCGGGTGGGCCGCCAGCAGGCCGACCACCCGCTCGTTTCCTTGTTCGGCGCCGGCGCCATGGGCCGGCTCGCGCCGCTCCAGCTTAACGTCCGACCACATTGGAGGGGGCATCCTCCTATCTTCAGGATATACATGCCTT
>CALGOL010000400.1 GCA_937960755.1 uncultured Azospirillum sp. | reverse complement strand
CCACCGAGATCTACACTCTTTCCCTACACGACGCTCTTCCGATCTGGCGATGTCGCGTCGCTTTATCGCGACGGCTTGGCGCAGCGTCGCGGCGAGAGCGACGGCGCCGCTTGCCGCGACTTCTTCCGCAACGAATATCGCCTCGACCGACTGACCGCGCGCTACCCCAAGCCCTACATCAGCCTGATCGACGGGGTGTTCATGGGTGGCGGCGTCGGGATTTCCTGCCACGGGACGCACCGGGTGGTGACGGAAAAGGCGCTGTTCGCCATGCCGGAAACGGGCATCGGCCTGTTTCCCGACGTTGGCGCCAGCTATTTGCTGCCGCGCCTGCCGGGCAAGCTTGGCGCGCACCTCGGTCTGACGGGGGCGCGGCTGAAGGCGGCCGACCTGCTTTACGCCGGGATCGCCACCGCCTATGTCCCCTCCGCCAAGCTGGAGCAACTGCTGGCGGCGTTGGCCGAAACGCCGGAAAATCCCGCCGACGTCATCGCCGCCTTCGCCGAGACCCCGGCTGAAGCGCCGGAACTGGCGACGCTGCGTGATCGGATCGACCATTGCTTCGCTGCGCCCGATGTGGTCGGCGTTCTGGAACGGCTGGACGGCGACGCGAGCGAATGGGCGGCGGCGACCGCTGCGGGGTTGCGGCGCATGTCGCCGACCTCGCTGAAGTTGACGTTCGAGGCGTCGCGTCGCGGCGCCGCGCTATCGTTAGAAGACTGTTTCGTGATGGAATACCGTCTATCGCAGGGCTGCATGGCCGGCGGCGATTTTTATGAAGGCGTGCGCGCCGTGCTGATCGATAAGGACAAGTCGCCGCGCTGGTCGCCCGGAAGACTGGAAGAGGTTACCGAAGCCATGATATCGGCGCACTTCGCCGTCCCATCATTGGGGGATTTGTGCTTTGACAACGAAGGTTCGCTGAATTTGGCCTCGCATGTTTGACCGAATGCGTCTATTCAGTGATTATTAAGGTGATTAGCGGCGAATGATCCGCTAATCTAATTGGGTCACGAACCGCAAGACGCCGCGATGTTCAATTGCGTCGCATGGAGCTGCTGTGGAGCGGTCGTGGACGTGGAAATTAGGCCGGACATTTCAGGCGACTGGCCGAGCGATGTACGCCAGAGGAGAATTGTGGTGCGGAAACCCTATTACGAAAGCATTCTTCTGATCGAGCGGCTGCACCGCCATTTTCTGGAAGTGCTGAAGACAGAACTGGACCGTCTTGGCATTCAAGACATCAATAACGTCCAAAGCCTGATCCTCTATAACATTGGCGAAGATGAAATGACCGTCGGCGAATTGACCGCCCGCGGCTATTATCTTGGCTCCAACGTATCCTATAACGTTAAAAAGATGGTCGAAAACGGCTATCTGGGGCAGGAGCGTTCGCCGCATGACCGCCGGTCGGTGCGCGTTCGCCTGTCGGAAAAGGGTCTCGATCTGCGGGAAAAGATCAGCCAGATGTTCGAACGTCAACTGACCGCCTTGGAAAAGGCCGGTTTCAGCGACGAAGAACTGATGAAGGCGAATGACACCATGCGTCGGCTGGAGCGATTCTGGTCGGCGTCGCTGGATTATTCCGGCTTTCCCGCGACGTCCGCGGCGTAAGAACAGCTCGCCCGAGTCGGCTGGTATCGTTTTGGCGAAAGGGGCCTTCCCAGTGGGAAGGCCCTTTTTGCGTGCGCTCCGATATGCGTCATTCGCATATATGCGGCCGTTAAAAAGTCCGTATACTGCCCGTGTTCAGTCGGGATGAACCGACGACGACGCTGGGAAAGGACCGGCCAATTGGACAAGATCGACCTTCTGCTGACGGGTTTGGGCTACATTGAAAAGTCGGCGAAGCTGCTGAAATCGCTGCCGCGCGACTATTGGCCGTCACCGGAGAACCTAGAGACGCGCCGGCTGGCTTTGCTGCGCGCCCGCGTGCTGCAAGACATCGGCGTCAGGCTGTGCGAGATGGCCGAAGAGCCCGTCGGCCTCGCCGCCGCCGCTTGAATCTATCAAGACTCACAAACCCAACGCCACATCCGCCGCGAGGTGGGGCAGGCCTTGCGCCGCCGCCACCGCGGCGCAGGTCAGGCGTCCGTCATGGACGCTAAGCCCGCGGCGCAAGTGGGCGTCCTCCGCCAGAGCCCGCAACGGGCCTTTGTCGGCCAGCGCCAGGGTGAAGGGCAGGGTGGCGTTGTTGAGCGCCAGTGTGGAGGTGCGCGCCACCGCCCCCGGCATATTGGCGACGCAGTAATGCACCACGCCGTCCACCACGTACGTCGGCTCGGCGTGGGTGGTGGGGCGGGAGGTTTCGCAGCAGCCGCCCTGGTCGATGGCGACATCGACGATGACGGCGCCGCGCTTCATCCGCGCCACCATCTCCCGCGTCACCAGCCGCGGCGCCGCGGCGCCCGGAATCAGCACGCCGCCGATCACCAAATCGGCGCTCAACACATGCTCCTCGACCGCGTCATGGGTGGAGTAGATGGTCTGGAGCGCGCCGCCGAACAGCGCGTCCAACTCCCGCAATCGCGCCAGCGAGCGGTCGATCACCGTCACCTTGGCCCCCAGCCCCATCGCCATACGGGCGGCGTTGGTCCCGACCACGCCGCCGCCCAGCACCACCACC
>CALGOL010000399.1 GCA_937960755.1 uncultured Azospirillum sp. | reverse complement strand
GTCGCCGGAAAAACTGCGCTGCGCGCCGCGCGCCGCCGCCGTCGTGCTGTCGGGCTTTTCCGCCGCGCTGGTCGCCTCGCCGTTCATCGCCGGCTAAACAGCCTCTTCCCGCTGGCCCTCCCGCCGGTCGAAAGCATCTTGCGCCGCCTGCACCTCCTTAAAATGGGCGTGAACCCAATGGTCGATCTCGGCGAACACCGACGCCAGCGATTCGCCCAACGGCGACAGAGCGTACTCCACCCGCGGCGGCACCTCGCCGAAATCATGGCGGGTGATTAATCCGCAGCGCTCGAGATGCCGCAAGGTCTGGGTCAGCATTTTTTGCGACACGCCGTCGACGCCGCGCAGCAGTTCGGCGTTGCGCATCGGTCCATGCTTCAGCAGCGGCAGGATCAACAGCGACCATTTATCCGATAACAGCGCCAACAGCCGGCGCGACGGGCAGGCCGACGAATAGACGTTGGGCGGCAGGGCGGACAAATCCGGTCCAGCGACGGTTTCAAGATGATCGGGGCGCATGGCGGTTCTTCCTTCAGCGCGGGCGTTGGCCCATAGTTACCAAAAGGTGCGTACTTAACGAACGGTGCCTATGTGGGCAGATTGCTCCTCACGCCAACCGGGCGTCAAGCGGGAACGCCGACGCCGCCTAAGCAGGGGAGACATGAGATGTCCGCTAAAATCGCTGTCGTTTATCATTCGGGTTACGGCCACACTGCGGTGGTGGCGGAGCACGTCGCCAAGGGCGCCGCGGCGGCCGGGGCGGAAGCCAAGCTTTACAAGGTGGAAGACTTCCCCAACCCGGAAACCGGGCCGTGGGCTGAACTCGCCGCCGCCGACGCCATCGTCTTCGGCGCGCCCACTTATATGGGGTCGGTGTCGGCGCCGATGAAGGCGTTCATGGACGCCTCCAGCAAGGCGTGGTACGGCCAGCAATGGAAAAACAAGCTGGCGGGCGGCTTCACCAATTCGGCGAGCTGGTCGGGGGATAAGCTGAACAGCCTGGTGCAGATCAGCATTTTCGCCGCCCAGCACGGCATGCTGTGGGTCCCCACCGCGATGATGCCGGGGCACAATTCGTCCACCACCTCGCCGGAAAACGTCAACCGCATCGGCTCGTTCCTCGGCGTCATGGCGCAATCCAACGCCGATCAGGGGCCGGACCTCGCCCCGCCGCCGGCTGACCGCCAGACCGCGGAAATCTTCGGCGCCCGCATCGCCGAACTGGCCGGGCGCTGGAGCAAGGCGGCTTAAGCCTCGGCGGCTTTCGCGTTCTTTCGTCTAACGGCGCCGGCGGCGGCTTTGGGGCAGAATGGCGGGCATGACGCCCGCCCGCCGCCTGCTTC
>CALGOL010000398.1 GCA_937960755.1 uncultured Azospirillum sp. | reverse complement strand
GCCGACCCAGAGCCAGTACTAGCTCTGGGGCTCGACCGCCGCTTCCCACGCCAGCAATTCCGCCGTCAGCCGGGCGCGGGTTTCCGCCGGGATGTTGCGCGCCGCGCCGACGAAGCGCGGATCAAGCGCCGTGGCGACGTGCAAGTCGAACGACAGCGGCCGTTCGCTGCGGCTGCGGTCGCGGGCGATGTGCCGCAGCATGCCGTAATCGAGGATCGCCGACGCCTCATGCCGCAGCCATTCGTCGCGGCGCAACGGGGCGTCAAGCCGCGCCTCCAACTCCTGCAACGAAATCGCCAGTTCGGTCAGCGCCGCGGTCGGATTGTCGGGGTCGGCCAGCGACCAGACGATTTCCTCCCGCAACAGAGGCTCGACGTCCGCCCCGGCGAGCGTCTTCTCCAGATCGAGCAAACGGCCAAACGCGGCGGTTGGCGGGGGGGCGGGCGGCGGCGGCCCGGCTTCCGCCAACCCATGGGGGTGGGGGCGCGGCGCCAAGTCGAGCAGCAGGCGGGGGGTGTCGGTCGGCAGGTCGTAATGCTGGGCGCGGGCTTCCCCGAACCCGTGCTGGCGCAAAGCGTCCGCCATCGCCGCGGCGCCGCGGCGCAAAGCCGCCGCCCGTTCCGCCGCCGCCAGAATCAGCACGCGCCGCCCCGAAGCGGGAATGGTTTCGCAAGGATCCGGCGCGGCCCAGCTTTCCAGATAATGCAGTAACGAACGGGCGAAACGCGGATCGTCGCCATGTTCGACGCCGCGCAGGTCGATCACCGTGGCGGCGGCGGTTTCCGGCTGATCGCGCAAACGCTCAAGCCGAGTCGTCAACAAGCTGTCAGATGAGGGAGACGGCATAAAGTGGCCTCCGCATTTGCGCCGGAGCGCCGGGCGCGGCGTACAGTAAAGATTATAAGACATTGAAGGAAAAATGGGGCGGTCTTTCCGTCGCAGTTGACGCGCGATGGAGTGCGGCCCGTGCGCATTGGAAGCTATTTTTTTATATGCGTTTGTACTTTAATACTCTGTTTAAGAGAATTTTTTTGGTGTTGCGATGCGGTATGCTAATTTCTGTCGAGCATTAAACTGACGGAGGCGTATTTTGATGCGCATGGCGAAAAGAAATTCCCGCTTATCCGCCGCCATCGTCGTGGCGGGTTTGGCGTGGGGCGGGGCGGCATGGGCGCAATCGCCGCCGCTGCCTGATCTCAAGGCCGATCCCAACTCGGCCACGGTGTCCGGCATTTCGTCGGGCGGCTATCAGGCGGTGCAGGCGCATGTCGCCTATTCCGGCACGTTTCACGGCGCGGCGGTGTTCGCCGGCGGCCCGTATTACTGCGCGGAAGGCAGTCTGACCAACGCCACCGGCCGTTGCATGAGCGCTTCGACCTCCATCCCGGTGACAAAGCTGGTGGACATCACCAAGCAATGGGCCAAGGCCAACGCGATTGATCCGGTCGCCAATCTGAAGGACGACAAGGTCTATCTGTTCCAAGGAACCCAGGACACCACGGTGAGACCGCCGGTGGGCGCCGCCTTGAACCAGTATTATCGCAGCTTCGTCAACGCGGCTGGGGTGTCCTTCGTCAATAATGTTCCGGCGGAGCACGCCTGGATCACCTGGAAGAAGGACCCGCCGGTCAACAAGTGCGACGTCAAGGCGTCGCCTTACGTCAACAATTGCGATTCAGATCCGGAAAAGACTTTCCTTGAACTGTTCTACGGGCCGTTGAATCCCAAGACCACCGGGACCGCCGGGCGGTTGGCGGCGTTCGACCAGAACGAGTTTTTTAATGACGGCAACGCCGAAGCGCACTCGATGGCGCAGACCGGCTACGTCTTCATTCCGCCGGGCTGCGATGCGGCGGGGGCCAATTGCCGGGTGCATGTGGCGCTGCACGGCTGCCAGCAGTATTACGGCAAGATCGGCGATGATTTCATCAAGAACGCCGGCCTGAACGAATGGGCCGACGTCAACAAGATCATCCTGCTCTATCCCCAGACCAAGGACGACAGCGCCAAGGGCAACCCCAACGGCTGCTGGAACTGGTGGGGATTTGGCGGCGAGGCCGACTACGCCAAGAAATCCGGGCCGCAATTGTTGGCGCTGAAGCGCATGGTCGACCGGGTGACCGGCCAGGGTCCCCCCCCGCCGCCGCCGCCGCCGGTGCAGTGCTTCACCACCGCCAATTACTGGCATGTTCAGGCCGGTCGGGCCTATGTCAGCGGCGGTTTCTTCACCCGCGCCAACGGCTCCAACGACGCCATGGGCTACTACAATGTGTGGGACGTCACCACGCTGAAGCAGACCGGCGCGAACTATTACGTGGTGGGAAGCTGTAGCTGATCTCTACGCTGGCTGGTTTTCTCGGCGGCCCTGTCCTTGGCGTTGCGCCCAAGGGCGGGGCCGTCGCCGTTTCATGCTGCACTAGCTAAGAAAAATATCATATTGACCGGAGCAAAAACTTTGGTCAAATCTCTTGCCCATCGGTTGGGGCGAGAGATGTTCGCGCCTTCGCCGTCACGCCGCCAGCCCGCCGTCGGAGACGCCCGCCATGTCCCAGCCCGCCGCTTACGCCGATCTGGCGTCCGCGCTGTCCGCCTTCATCCCGGCCGAACGGCTGATCGCCGACCCGTTGCGCTTGCTGGCTTATGGGACCGACGCCAGTTTTTACCGCCTGATCCCCAAGCTTGTCGTCTTCGTTGAAAGCGAGAACGAGGTGCAAGGCGTCATGGCGGCATGCGCGGCGCGCCAATTGCCGCTGACTTTCCGCGCCGCCGGCACCAGCCTTTCCGGCCAAGCGGTCACCGATTCCGTGCTGGCGGTGCTGGGGGACGGCTGGGGCAGGGTGGAGATTCTGGACGGCGGCGGTCGGGTGCGGCTCGGCCCCGGCGTGGTGGGGGCGGACGCCAACGCCAAGCTGGCCCCGTTGGGGCGCAAGATCGGTCCCGACCCGGCGTCGATCAACGCCGCCAAAATCGGCGGCATCGCCGCCAACAATTCTTCCGGCATGTGCTGCGGCACGGCGCAGAACAGCTATAACACGCTTGCCGCCATGCGGCTGATGCTGGCGGACGGGACGTTCCTTGACACCGGCGACGCGGCGTCCGTCGCCGCTTTCCGCGCTTCGCACGGCGCGTTTTTGGGCCAGTTGGACGATCTGGCGGCGAAAACCCGCGCCAATGAGGCGCTGGCGGCGCGCATCCGCCATAAATTCCGCATGAAGAACACCACCGGCTACGCCTTGAACGCGCTGGTGGACTTTGAAGACCCGATTGAGGTGCTGCAACACCTGCTGATCGGTTCGGAAGGCACGCTGGGCTTCATCGCCGAAGTGACCTACCGCACGGTTCCTGAGCAAAAATTCAAGGCGTCGGCCTTGCTGCTGTTCCCGGATATTGAGCGCGCCTGCCGCGCCGTCTCGATCTTGCGGGCGGGCCAGGACGACGGCGGCCAGGTGGCGGCGGCCGAACTGATGGACCGCGCCTCCATACGCTCGGTGGAGAACAAGAAGGGCGTGCCGCCGGTGTTGAAGACGCTGGGGCCGGACGCCGCCGGCCTGCTGGTGGAGGTGCGCGCCGACAGCGACGCCGACCTCTGGCGCGCCGCCGCCGATGTGGAGCGCCGGCTTGCCGGCATTGAAACGGTGGA
>CALGOL010000397.1 GCA_937960755.1 uncultured Azospirillum sp. | reverse complement strand
TACGTCAGCAGCGCCGCCTGGGTAGGCCGCCAAGCCTCGGCGCCGCTGTGCGCCAATTTGACCGGCGGCGACACGACCGCCGGCAAGGGCGGCGTCGCCAGACCGTTGGCCAGCAGGCAGAAACCGCAATGCTTGGAATCGGTTTTAGTCTTATCCGGGCTGACCGGCTGGCCATCGGGGCCGATGACGACCTCGGTCATGCCGTCCATGGTGCAGATCATCACCGTATCGCCGCCCACGGCCATGGCGGGGGCGTAAACCGACCACGTCAGCATTTGCAGCAAAAACGCCGCCGCGCCGGCCAGCACCCCGACCCGGCGCAAACGTCGCCAATGCCAGCCGCATGGCCGATATGCGAAGCGTTTTTGCATACCGCCATACATACATGAACCAGCGCTGAACGAAAGGTATTTTAAACGTTTCCTTATTGTCGCAGGCGACCCGCCGGATTATTCCGGCACGTAGACCCCCGCCGGATTACTCCGGCACGTAGACCATCGAGCCGTCTTTCAGCCGATAGGCGACGCCGGCTTTCGCGCCTTCGCCCTGGCCGATGGCCCCCGACGATTTGTAGCGCTCCAGCTTTTCGCCGTCCTTGACCACGATCTCCATAGTCGGCTGACCGGGGTTCTTGATGACGGTGACCTTTTCATTGGTGAACGGGTTGATCGGGTTGGCCGCCACCGTCAACAAAAGTGCGGCGATGATGACGAGAAAGACGTCGATCAAATTGACCACCGACAGGATGGGATCGTCGGATTCGGCCTCTTCCAGCAGTTTCAGGCTCATTCCGCCGCCTCCTGCGCCAGACCATGCGCCGCCTGCGCCATTTCGGTCTGATTGGCGGGGGCGAGGCGTTCCTTTTCGATCATCATCAATTCTTCGGCGTACCAGCGCCGCCGCACGTTGACGGTGAAATAGGTGATGGAGGCGGCGATCAGCGCCAGTATGACGGCGGAGAACGCCACGGTCAGATTAGCGCTCACCGCCTCCAGCTTGCCGTCGGCCAGCGACTTCAACGCCGGCCCCATCGGGATCATCGTCGCCACCAGCCCCAGCATTGGGGCGATGCGGGTGGCGAGCCGGGCGCCTTCCAGCCGCTTGAAGGCGATGGTCTCCAGCGCGGTCGGGCTGAGCGCGTGATCGTTTCGCCATGTCGCCAGCAGATCGAAGCCCCGCGCGTCGCCGCCGCGGCGCTGCATCGCCTGCCGGGTGAAGACCCCCAGCGCATAGAAGGAATAAATGGCGAGCGCGATCACCAGCAGCAGCACCGGCAGCAAGAAAAGCTGCGAGGCGTGGTAAAGCGCGTTTTCGATAAGGATTTGCACGGACATGCGGCGTTCGCTTTGCTTGTGATAAGGCTAGGTGAAACCCTCTCCCCCCAGGGGAGAGGGTTGGGTGAGGGGGAGAACGTCGCCAATTCATGACTTTTCCGGCCTTCCAGCCGTAACGCCCCCTCACCCGGAACCTGCGGTTCCGACCTCTCCCCAGGGGGGAGAGGTTATTTCTCCTCAACTTGAGCTTGGCGCCGGCGGATTAAGCATCCCCTGCCGCAGCGCCCCGGCGGCGAAGGCCCCGGCGACCACCAGCCCGGCCCCCAGCATCGACAGGAGGGTGAACAGGTCGAGGGACGGCGGCGGCGCGGCGGCGGGCTGCAACTCCAGCTTTTGCCCCTGCACCTGTTGCGTCGGCGGTTGCTGGGCGGCGGTTTCTTGCGGCGGCTGCGGTTCTTGCGGCGCAGCTTCCGGCGGCGGCGATGCGGCGCTAAGCCCAAAGCCGGGGGCGGCGGCCGCAGCGACATATTCCTGGAACAGCTTGTTCTCGCTGCGCACGTCGTATTTTTCCGCCAGTTCCTGCCAGCGCTGCGCCAGTTGCGCCACGTCCTTGGCGTCGGCCGCCCAATATTCCTTGCGCGCCGCTTCCAGCATCCGTTCGATGATTTGCGCCTGGGCGGCGGGGTTTTCCTTCTCGAACCACTCCTTGACGCCGAGATTGTATTTATCGTCGACGTAGACCGCTTTCATCTCGTTCCATTGGTCGTCGCGCACGGTTTCCGGCGCCACCGCCTGCCAGCCCCACAGGTTGTTGACCGTGCCAAGGATCTCCAGCGTGCCGGAATAGCCTTCCTTCTGCATGTGGCTGATCCAATTGGAATGGAAGTAGCGCGCCTTCAGTTCCTTCGCCATGAAGCCGGCGGCGGATTCCACCCGCGGATTGCCGGTTTCCCGCAGGTTGGAGATGTAAAGCTCCGGCGATTTGCCGCCGAGATGGCGCACCGCCAAGCTCAGCCCGCCGAGATACTGGAACGGATCATCGGTGGTCAGCATGCCGTAGAGGTTGGAGGAACGGGACAGCAAGGCCCCCTCCACCCCCTTCAAGTGCTCGGCGTAGGCGTTGACCGGCGGCTTTTCGCCCCATTTGTCCTCATCCGGGCCATAGGCGAACTGCATGCGCGACAGGTAGAGATTAGCCAGCTTGGCGTCGCCTTGCTTGTGGTCCTCCTTGCCGCCCGCGGTGCGCCCCCAGGTGTCGGTGGCCAGCGTCGCGTCGTCCAACCCCGTGCCGTAAGCCCCGGACTGCGAGGAGTAAACCCGGGTCTGCGCCAGCCGCTTGGCGTCGGCGGCGGCCACCCCCTGCCCCAGCAGCGTGCTTTCAATGGCGCGGGTGTTGGCGGCGATGGGATTGCCGGGCTCGTCCAACTCGCCGGCCTTTTGAGCGGCGTCAGCCAGATGCTTGATGACCAGCGGGAAATGGTCGCGATAGAGCCCGGTGGCGGAAATCACCGCATCCACCCGCGGCCGCTTCAATTCCGCCGCCGGGATCGGCTCGACGCCGACCACCCGGTCGCCCTGCCCCCACACCGGGCGGAAGCCCATGACCGCCAGCGCCTGCGCCTCCAGCATGCCGAATTGGCGCATGGTCTCCACCGACCACAAGGTGAAAGCCAGCTTTTCCGGGTATTTGCCGTGGGTTTCCTTGTGCTGGGCCAGCAGCTTTTCCGCCGCCTCCCAACCCGCCGCCCACGCTTGCCTGGTCGGAACCTTGGACGGGTCGAAGGCGTAGAGGTTGCGCCCGGTGGGCAGGCTGTCAGGGTTCTTGATCGGATCGCCGCCGTAGCTCACCGGGATGTGACGGCCGGCAAGCCCCGCCAGCAGGCCGGCGTTTTCGCGGTTGTCCGACAGCGCCAGCCAATAGCCGCGGCCCTTGTCGAGCAACGCCTTCAGCGCGCCGCCGCCGTCAAAGGCTTCGCCCTGGCGAACATGCTTGTCGAGCGTCGCCCAGGCCGCGGTGTCCTTCATCTTCTGATAGTCGGTGACGACCATTTCTTCCGGATCGTCGGGCGACAGCGCTTGCAGCAAGGGCATGCCCAGCATCTGCATGACGGTGAACAGCCGCAAATCGTCTTCCGCCGGTTGGCCGAAGGTCGCCAGCCCCAAGGGCTGGTTATGCAAGGCTAGTTCATGCAGATGAACATGCAGCAGGTCGGCGAAGGCGCGGAAGTCGGCCTTCACCCGCGCCTCGTCCCAGCCCATGTCGCGATGCATGTTTTCCGCCAGCACCGATGCGACGATGTCGTCTTTGGTCTTGGCTTTGACCTCGCCTTCGTCCATCGCCAGCCAGCTATGCAGCAGGTCATGCAGGCGGTTGATTTCGCCATGCAGCCCAGCCGGCGCGAAGGACGGGGTGTTGTGCGAGACGACGACGGCGCGGCCGCGGCGCTTGGCCTGCGTCGCTTCACCAATGTTATCAACGATATAAGGGTACAATACCGGCGTGTCGCCCAGCACGAGATAGGGATAGTCGTAAACCCAAAGCCCGCGCTCCTTGCCCGGCTGCCATTCTTCGGTGCCGTGGGTGCCGAAGTGGATCAGCGCGTCGGCGGCGAACGCTTGGCGCGCCCACAGATAGGCCGCCAAATAGAAATGCGACGGCGGCACGCGGACATCGTGGTAGAGCGCCTTTTCCTTGTCGTCCTGCTTTTCGCCGCGCGGCGGCTGCGGCAGCACCACCAGATTGCCGAGCTTGAGCCGCGGCACGACGAACACCGCTTCGCCGTTGATCGTCGTCGCCATATAGGACTTTTCCGGTTCGCCGAAACGCTCGATCACCGGCTTGCGCGCCGCTTCCGGCAGGGCGTCGAACCACTTCCGATAGGTCTTGATCGGCAGGACGTCGGCAAGGCCCTCGTCCAGCAGTTTTTGCAACTGGCCGTCGCGGTAATAGGGCGCCAGCAGCGCTTGCATCTTGTCGGTCAGCGCTTCGGCGTCCGGCGTCTCGACGCGGTAGCCTTCCGCCTTCATGGCTTGGGTGACGCTCGCCAGCGAGCGCGGCAGGTTGAGGAAGGACGCGCCGAGATTGGTTTCCCCCGGCGGGTAATTCCAGAAGAACAAGGCCGCCTTGCGCTCCGCCGGCGCCAGCCGTTGCAGGCGGACCAGCGCCAAAGCCTTGCCGACCACCGCGGCGGTCTGTTCCGGCACGCCGACCACGTCGCCGCTGGTCTTGTGGGTGTAGGCGCTGATGATCGGGTCGATCACCCCGGCGTATTCCGGCTGCGCCAGATAGAACGGCACGTCGGTGGGGGTCAGGCCGATTTGATCGGCGCGCCAGTCGGCCTCGTCCCCCTTGCGGTAGGGCATGGCCTGCAAGACCGGAACGCCGAGTTCTTCAAACTCGGCCTTGCGGCCTTCGGGGTTGAGCATGATTTGCGTGCTGATGATCGCCCCGGCGAAGGGTTTGCCGTCCGGCCCGGTCAGCAGCCGCTTGATCTCCCCATTGTGCAGCGCGTTGACGTAAAGCGGCAGCGCCACCGCGCCGCCCGCCTCGACGCGGCCGATCATGTCGTCGATGAAGCCGGTCAGGCCGGCGGCCATATAGGCTTGGTGGAACAGGATCGCCACCGCCGGCGGCCGGCTGGCGGGATCAATCCCCTTCCACGCCAGATAAGACGCCAAATCAGGGAAGGTCTCGCCGTCGCGATCCGGGTGATAGAAGGCTGATCGATTCCCTGCTGGCAAACAGTGAGTTGGCGCCGGCTGCGACGAGGACGC
>CALGOL010000396.1 GCA_937960755.1 uncultured Azospirillum sp. | reverse complement strand
CGGAGGCTTCGCCTCCACCCTCTCCCCAGGGGGGAGAGGGTTGCTTTCCTTCACCCGATTGCCCTGCGGGGGGGGGGAGGCGGGGGCTATTCCTTTTTTATGACGCCGGTCAAGGCGACCACGGTCAGCGTGGTGAGCAGCCAGCCCATGATAATGTGCGCGTACAGATAAATCAGCACCGCCCACCCCCAAGGGTCTTTGAAAACGCTCTGGTCGATGGGGCTGGGCGACCACGCGGTTTCCTGCCCCAAATCCACCAGCGGGATCAATGTGTCCAGCGCATACCAAAACGGGCTGAACGGCGTGTATTCGATGGGGAGGAAGTAATAGATCCTATGGGTCTCCAGCGGTTCGATTTTATCAATGAACGTTTTGCACGCCTGCCCCGGATGCCATACGTCAGCTTCGCAACGGGCCAAATTATTGTCGAAGACGATGGGGACCGCCGGCTTTATAGCGCCGGTTCCCCCTTCCGCCATTGGGCCGGCGAGGGAGAAAACACAAAAACCTGTTATGAGCAGGCCAATCAACCATGCAAGCCCACGCCACGGCTTGTAGCCGTAACCGACAACCGCGCCGAGTAAGAAATCGCTGATGCGTCGCCCGAGTTTATGTTTACGCGCCTTCGCCCGATCCGCGCGTTTGGCGTAGGCGACCTCATTAGCACCGTCTTCATCGCCAGCGGCACGCAGGGCCTTGGCCAAGATCTCGTAAGGACCGGGGACGAATTTACGCTCCGCCTGCGACTTGCGCACCCAGGCGATGCGGGACGCCGCGTCCTTATCAGTACCTTTTCCGGCCAGCGCATCGTAAGCGAAGGCGTCGATGTCGAGGTCAGGCTCTCCATCGACTGGTGTGTCGTCATTTTTCCAGCCGTCGCCCCGCCAGTTATCCGCCCACTGCCTAGCGTGGGCATAAGACAAACCAAGCTGCCCGGTCCATTGCGTCGGTTTCCAATAAAAACGTTTTCCGGTCAATGATCCGATGAAACTAGCGGTGCCGTTGATACTGAAACCATCATCACAAAACAAACTGCCGGCAGTCTTGACGCGGTCGGCAGTCAGGGCGCGCTTATCCGGATTTTTCAGGCTAGCCCCACTAAATGAGACATCTCCGCCAACCTCGGCGCCCAGCAGACGGATTTCGCCATCGGCGTTAAAACCATTTCGGCAAAACAAGTCGCCGGCAATCTTGACGCCGTCGGCGCTCAGAACGTCTTCACCCGGATTGTTCAGGCGGGCTGCAATGAACGTGACATCACCGCCGATCTCGGCCCCCAGCAGGCGGATTTCACCATCGGCGTGAAAGCCATCTTGGCAAAACAGGCTGCCGGCGACCTTGACGCGGTCGGCTCTGAGCCCTTTTTCCAAACGGCTGCCTGACAGGTTCAAGAACGCCAATTTCGCCTGCATAAAATTCGGTTCATCGGCGAAGTGACAGTCACGCAGACTCAGCCGAACGTCGACGGTCGCGAATGACAAGTCCAATTTGCCGACGATGCGGGCGCCGGAAATCCGAACACCCGCAGGATCGGGCTTCGCGTCGTTCAACCGGGCCCCCAAGCACAGCGCGCGGATCACCTCGGCGCGAACTTCCGGCATTTTCGCCACGAAATCCTCGTCCTCCAGATCCTCTGACGTCGGTATTCCGTTGGGGTTGCTCCATGCCCGCCCCGCGCTGACCGCGTCGACGACTTCTTTTTCGGTTGCGGTTAAATTATCGGGCAGTGCACACATGGGCGGCGCTCTCGTTATTCAGCGCCATCACCTTAGGAAACTCGCATAAAATGCGCAAGCGACAGCGCGCCACCCTCAGGGCAATCGCTTGACGTGACGTGAAGGCCCTCTCCCCCCTGGGGAGAGGGTTGGGTGAGGGGGAAAACGTAGCTAATTCAATATGTTTCCGGCCTATCGGCCGTAGCGCCCCCTCACCCTGAGCCTGCGGCTCTTCCCTCTCCCCAGGGGGGAGAGGGTTATTTTCCTTCACCCGATTACCCTGCTCTACCCCCCAATCTCACTCCACCGTCACGGATTTCGCCAAATTCCGCGGCTGATCGACGTCGGTGCCTTTCAGCACCGCGGTGTGATAGGCCAGCAGTTGCACCGGAATGGCGTAGAGCAGCGGCGCGACGACAGGGTCGCAATCCGGCAGCTCCACCACCCAGCGCACCCGGTCGCCGACCCGCGCCACGCCTTGCTTGTCCGCCAGCAGCAACACCTTGCCGGAGCGCGCGCAGACCTCCTGCACGTTGGAGACCACCTTGTCCAACAAGCCGTCGGTGGGCATCAGCACGATCACCGGCACGGATTCGTCGATCAGCGCAATCGGGCCGTGCTTCAATTCGCCCGCCGCATAGCCCTCGGCGTGGATGTAGCTGATTTCCTTCAGCTTCAACGCCCCTTCCAACGCCAAGGGGTACATGGCGCCGCGGCCCAAGTACAGCACGTCGCGGGCTTCCGACACCTCTTGCGCCAACTCGCGCAAACGCTCGTCATGGGCCAGCACTTCGGCCGCCCGCGCCGGCACTTCGCGCAACGCCTTGGCGATGGAGCGCAAGCGCTCGGGCGCCAGGGCGCCGCGGGCGCGGCCGGTGGTCACCGCCAAACAGGCCAGCGTCGTCAATTGGGTGGTGAACGCCTTGGTGGAGGCGACGCCGATTTCCGGCCCGGCCATGGTCAACACCACCGCGTCGCTTTCCCGCGCGATGGTGCTTTCCGGCACGTTGACCACCGACAAAATCTTCTGCCCCTGCCGCTTGCAGTAACGCAAGGCTTCCAGCGTATCCAGCGTTTCGCCGGACTGGGAGATGAACAGGGCGACGCCGCCTTCCGGCATCGGCGCTTCGCGGTAACGGAATTCCGAGGCGATATCGACCTCCACCGGCAGGCGGGCCAGCGTCTCGAACCAATACTTCGCCACCACCCCGGCGTAATAGGCGGTGCCGCAAGCGACGATGGTCAACCGGCTGGCCTTGGCGAGATCGAACGGAAACGCCGGCATCGAAATATAGCCGTTGTCCGGGTTGATATAGGCGTTGAGGGTGTCGCCGATCACCTGCGGCTGCTCGTAGATTTCCTTCAGCATGTAATGGCGGTAGCCGTCCTTGCCGATCAGCGCGCCAGACACCGCGGTGGTCTTGACCGGACGGACGACGGGCGCGCCGTCGACGTCGAAAATCTCCGCCCCGTCGCGGCGCAAGATGACCTGATCGCCGTCCTCAAGGTAGCAAATGCGGTTGGTCAGCGGGGCCAGCGCGAAAGCGTCGGAGGCGAAATACATCTCGCCGTCGCCATAGCCCACCGCCAGCGGCGTGCCGTGCCGGGCGCCGATCAGCATGTCTTCGCGGCCAGTGAACAACAGCACCAGCGCGAAAGCGCCGGTGAAGCGCTTAAACGCCGCGCGGGCGGCTTCCACCGGCTCCAGCCCCTGCTTCTCCATATACCAAGTGACCAGATGGGCGATCACTTCGGTGTCGGTGGCGCTTTCGAACACCGCGCCGTCGGCCTGCAATTCGGCTTTAAGTTCTTGATAGTTTTCGATGATGCCGTTGTGCACCACCGCCACCTTCGGCGTGGCGTGCGGGTGGGCGTTGTTCTCGGTCGGCCCGCCATGGGTCGCCCAACGGGTGTGGCCGATGCCGATCAGCCCCGGCAACGGCTGTTCCTTCAGCCGGTTGTCGAGGTTCATCAGCTTGCCCTCGGCGCGGCGGCGGTCGATGACGCCGCCCGCCAGGGTGGCGACGCCGGCGCTGTCATAGCCGCGATACTCCAGCCGTCGCAGCCCCTCCACCAGTCGCGGGGCCGCTTCATGAACGCCGATGATGCCGATAATGCCGCACATGCCGATCTGTTCCCGGACTAGAGGTGATTAGAGCATCGTGCTTTTAATCTGCAACGGCACGATGCTCTAATTGATTGGTTTGACGAGCAGATTCACGCTGCAAATCGATTGCGATTTTACGCGATCTGCTCTAGCCGTTGGTCTTTTTGGCTTTTTCCGCCGCTTTTTGCTTGCGGAACTTCTCCGCGAAGCCGTCCACCGCCTTTTGCTGGCCGCGCGCCACCGCCAGAGCGTTGGGATCGACGTCCTTGGTCACCACCGACCCGGCGGCGACAATCGCCCCGTCGCCGATGCGCACCGGCGCCACCAAGGCGGAATTGGAGCCGATGAACGCCCCGGCCCCGATGTCGGTGCGGTGCTTGAAAAAGCCGTCGTAATTGCAGGTGATGGTTCCGGCGCCGATGTTGGCCCGCGCGCCGACCCGCGCGTCGCCGATATAGGACAAATGGTTGACCTTGGCCCCCGGCTCGACCCGCGCATTCTTGATTTCAACGAAATTGCCGATGTGGGCGTCGGTCCCGACATCGGCGCCGGGGCGCAGCCGGGCGTAAGGCCCCAACTGCACGCCATCGGACACCGTCGCCTGCTCCAGATGGCTGAACGCCTTGATATTGACCCGGTCGCCGACCCGCACGCCGGGGCCAAACACCACGTAAGGCTCCACCACCACGTCACGGCCCAGTTTGGTGTCGAAGGAGAAGGTCACCGTATCGGGGTCGATCAGCGTGGCGCCGTCGTCCATCGCGGCGCGGCGCAAGCGGCGCTGGACGATCTTTTCGCATTCCGCCAATTCGGCGCGGGAGTTGACGCCCATCACTTCCGCCGGCGCCGCCTCCACCACCGCGCAATTCATCCCGGCGGCGCGGGCCAACTGCACGACGTCGGTGAGGTAGAATTCCTTCTTGGCGTTGTCGTCGCCGATGCGGTTGATGAGGTCGAACATGCGGGCGCCGTCGAACGCCATCAGCCCGCCATTGCACAAGCCGACCGCGCGCTCCTGTTCGGAAGCGTCGAGGTATTCGACGATTTTCTCCAGCCCGCCGCGGGCGTTGAGGATCAGCCGGCCGTAGGCCCCCGGATCGTCGGGCCGCATGCCCAGCACCACGACGGCCGGGTCGGACGCCTGCCGGCGCGCCTGGATCATCGCCCGCAAGGTTTCCACCCCCACCAAGGGCGTGTCGCCGTACAACACCAGCACGTCGCCCTTAAAGCCTTCCAGCAAACCGAAGGCGGCGCGCACCGCGTCGGCCGTGCCGCGCTGACGCTCCTGCACCGCGGTGGGGTACGGGGCCACCGCCAGCGCCACATCCTCCATCCCCGGACCGACCACGACCACCAGTTGGTCAGGATCAAGGGTGGAGACGGCGGCCAGCACATGGCCGATCATCGGCCGCCCCGCCACTTGGTGCAGCACCTTGGGCATGTCGGATTTCATCCGCGTGCCTTTGCCGGCGGCGAGGATGATGCAGGCCAGCGGGCGGGCGGGCGTGGAAGCGGCGGCGGTCATGGCGGCGAGACCCTTGCTTGTCATGCGGTCTTAACGTGTGCGACTGTGTTGCCACATCCGCGGGCGCCGCGACAATTCAAGTTTTGCGACAAATCGCTACACCCGGCGGGAAAGCGAGGGCCGGTTTTCGCAAGCGCCCCTTCAAAAAGGGTGGTGGGGCCGCTATGTTGCCTGTTCTCCCGATGGCGCAGCGGGCGCCGTCGCATGATGAAATTGGTCTCCGGCGTCATGAGCAAGCTCAACACCTATCGTTCCGGCCCCGACGAATCCGGGCATTTCGGCATTTTCGGCGGGCGCTTCGTCGCCGAAACCTTGATGCCGCTGATTTTGGAGGTGGAGAAGGCCTGGGGCGCCGCCAAGGACGACCCGGAATTTCACGCTCAGCTCAAAGGCTTGCTGAAACAATATGTCGGGCGTCCCAACCCGCTGTACTTCGCCGAGCGCCTGACCGAACGCCTGGGCGGGGCGAAGATTTACCTCAAGCGCGAGGACCTCAACCACACCGGCGCGCACAAGATCAACAACTGCCTGGGTCAGATCCTGCTCGCCAAGCGCATGGGCAAGACCCGCATCATCGCCGAAACTGGCGCCGGTCAGCACGGCGTCGCCACCGCCACCGTCTGCGCCTTGTTCGGCCTGCCTTGCACGATTTACATGGGCGAGGTCGACGTCGCCCGCCAATCCCCCAACGTCTTCCGCATGAAGCTGATGGGGGCGGAGGTGAAGCCGGTGACTTCCGGTTCGCGCACGCTGAAAGACGCGATGAACGAGGCGCTGCGCGACTGGGTGACCAACGTCGCCGACACCTTCTACATCATCGGCACGGTCGCCGGCCCGCACCCCTACCCGATGATGGTGCGCGACTTCAATGCCGTGATCGGCCGCGAGGCCCGTGCCCAGATGCTGGAGCGCGAGGGCGCGCTACCCGATGCCCTGGTCGCCTGCGTCGGCGGCGGCAGCAACGCCATCGGCCTGTTCCATGCGTTCCTCAACGATCCCGGGGTCGCCCTGTACGGGGCCGAGGCCGCCGGCGACGG
>CALGOL010000395.1 GCA_937960755.1 uncultured Azospirillum sp. | reverse complement strand
GCCGCCCGCGGGCTTCCGCGCCGACCTGCGGCCCTATCAGCGGCGCGGCTTCGCCTGGCTGCAATTCCTCGCCGACGAAGGGCTGGGCGGCGTGCTGGCCGACGACATGGGGCTGGGCAAAACCGTGCAGACCCTGGCGCACATCCTGGCGGAAAAAGAGGCCGGGCGGCTCGACAAGCCGTTTCTGGTGGTGGCGCCCACCTCGCTTATTCCGACATGGCGGGAGGAGGCGGCGCGCTTCGCCCCCGATTTGCGGGTTTTGGTGATGCATGGGCTCGACCGGCCGCGGGATTTGGACGCTCTGACCGGGGCTGATCTGGTGCTGACGACGTATCCCCTATTGGCGCGGGACGGCGACTTGCTGACCAAGGTTGAGTGGCGCGGCGCGGCGTTGGACGAGGCGCAAGCAATCAAGAACCCGACGGCGAAATGGACGCTGGCGGCGTGCAGGTTGAAAGCCGACCATCGCCTGTGCCTGACCGGCACGCCGGTGGAGAACCACCTGGGCGAAGCGTGGTCGCAGTTCGCTTTCCTAATGCCGGGGCTGCTGGGGGATTCCCGCACCTTCGCCAAGTTCTTCCGCACGCCGATTGAAAAGAAAGGCGACGGCGAGCGCCGCGGCCTGCTGGCGCGCCGGCTGAAGCCGTTCCTGCTGCGCCGGACCAAGGGGGAGGTGGCGGCGGAACTGCCGCCCAAAACCGAAGTCATTCGCCATGTCGAATTGGCCGGCGCCCAGCGCGATTTGTACGAGACCTTGCGGTTGGCGATGGACGGCAAGGTTCGCCAAGCGGTGGCGGCCAAGGGATTG
Organism: uncultured Azospirillum sp.; assembly: GCA_937960755.1. GTDB lineage: Bacteria > Pseudomonadota > Alphaproteobacteria > Azospirillales > Azospirillaceae > Azospirillum. The sequence continues at coordinate 1,366 of CALGOL010000395.1, read as the reverse complement.
GCGCGCAGCGCCATCGTCATTCTGGATGCGCTGTTGAAGCTGCGCCAAGCCTGTTGCGATCCCCGATTGGTCAAGCTGCGCGGCGCCGCCAAGACCGGGATCGAGTCCGCCAAGCTTGACCATTTGATGGAGTTTCTGCCGGAACTGGTGGAGGAGGGGCGGCGGGTGCTGCTGTTCTCGCAGTTCACCGGCATGCTCGACCTCATCAAGCTGGAACTGGCGAAGGCGGGAATCCCCTACGTCGAGTTGACCGGCGACACCAAGGACCGCGAAACGCCGGTGAAAACCTTTCAATCCGGCGCGGTTCCCTTGTTCCTCATCAGCTTGAAGGCGGGGGGCGTCGGGCTGACGCTGACCGCCGCCGACACGGTCATTCACTATGACCCGTGGTGGAACCCGGCGGTGGAGGATCAGGCCACCGACCGCGCCCACCGCATCGGCCAGGATAAGCCGGTGTTCGTCTATAAGCTCATCGCCGCCGGCACGGTGGAGGAGCGCATGGTCGAACTGCAATCCCGCAAGCGGGCGGTGGCGGCGGCGCTGTTCAATGAAGACGGCGGCGACGTCCCGGTGTTTTCCGAAGCCGACCTGGCGGCGTTGTTCCAGCCGTTGGGCTAACGCCAACACGGCCCAGCGCTTCCACAGGCGCTACGTCGTCCCGCATCCAGCGCCGAAAGGTCGAGGCCGCATCAAAACAGCTCTATGTTATCTTCAAGATCGTTGTTGCCGCCGACAATGGCGGCCTCGTTTCCGAAGCCGTCCAGCACATGGATAGGAACATCGCCGTCGCAGTCGTCGGCCATGTTCTGCGCGATTTCCATCAGACACATCGGCACGCGGGCGCGTTGGCTATCCATAGCTTGGGCGCGGCAGGGGGCGATCGTTACGGTGACGCTCATGGCTCAAATTCCTGTTTGGCCGTGGCCCCGCTCAAAGGCGCGGCGGTGCATTACTTCGGTCTGACGCATTGCAGCCAGCGTGCCAGACGGCGTCCGTTAACGTTTAACTGAATGTTTTGGCAGGCGATTGCTTGATAGGCCAATGCCATTAGGTGGTGATTTTCTAGCTCTTTAGCATCGCTTGTTAACGCATCGTCGGCGTTGCGGCCGGCGTTCTGCGATCATCATCCTGCATTCGGCAAACCGATTTGCAAATTGCGACGCAGACCGGGAGAGCCGAGCGCTTTTCTTTCCCTGATTACCCGCTAAACTCGTCGTCAGCTTTCTTTGACGGGCGAGAGCGGCATGTTCGCGGCGCGGGTCGGTAACATCGGTTTTACGTTTCCTGATCTTCGGGCGCTGCTGGCTTGCGCTTCGCCGCACCGTTCGGGCGACGCGCTGGCGGGTGTCGCCGCGGCGGGGGACGC
>CALGOL010000394.1 GCA_937960755.1 uncultured Azospirillum sp. | reverse complement strand
GGCCTGTCGCTGGCGCCGGCGAAGGACGTTCCCGGCCGCGTCGAAAGCTGCCTGCGCTTCGAGGCGTTTCTTGTCGCCATCGCCGACCTTGGCGCGAAAAGCCCCGCCGTCGTCGCGGGCGGCGAGGAAGTTCGCCACCGCGGCGCGGGCGTTGTCCTTTTCCGACTGTTCGCCCTGATAGACGGCGTCGCGCACCCGTTGCAGCAAGGCCGGGTCGATGCGTCGGCGCAGCGCCCGGATTTGCCCCATGGTTTCCTTGCGGATGTCGGCCACGACCGCCTCCTTCGCCGAGATTACTCCCGACTAATCACTCCCGACTAATCATGGTGCCGGCGCCGCCTTCGGTGAAGATCTCCAGCAGCAGCGCATGCGGCACCCGGCCATCCAAAACAACCGCGGCGTCGACCCCATCCTCCACCGCGTCGATGCAGGTTTCCAGCTTCGGGATCATGCCGCCCGAAGCGGTGCCGTCGGCGATGCACTGATGCGCTTCTTGCAGCGTCATCTTGGGGATCAGGTTCTTTTCCTTATCCAACACCCCGGCGACGTCGGTCAGCAGGAAGAAGCGGGTGGCGCCCAGCGCCGAAGCGATGGCCCCGGCGGCGGTGTCGGCGTTGATGTTGTAGGTGTGGCCCTGGCGGTCGGCGCCGACGGGAGCGATGACCGGGATGATGTCGGCCTGAACCAGACTGTCGATGATCGACGGGTTGACCTGATGCGGTTCGCCGACGAAGCCCAGATCCAGCACCTTTTCGATGTTGCTGTCGGGGTCGCGCTGGGTGCGCTTGACCTTGCGGGCGGTCAGCAGGTGGCCGTCTTTGCCGGAAATGCCGACGGCGCGGCCGCCGGCGTTATTGATGGCGGCGACGATCTGCTTGTTGATCGAGCCGGCCAGCACCATCTCCACCACTTCGACGGTTTCCTTGTCGGTGACGCGCAGGCCGTCGACAAATTCCGACTTGATGGCGAGCCGGTTGAGCATGGCGCCGATCTGCGGTCCGCCGCCATGCACCACCACCGGGTTGATGCCGACTTGCTTCAACAGCACGATGTCGCGGGCGAACAATTCCGCCAGCGATTCGTCGCCCATGGCGTGGCCGCCGTACTTGATGACGAACGTGCGGCCGGCGAAGCGGCGCATGTAGGGCAGGGCTTCGGAAAGGGTGCGGGCCTTGGCGAGCCACTCTTCGCGGGTGTTGTCTTGCACGGGATGCACACCGAATCGTCAGGAATGAAGGCGGAAGCAGTCATATCGGATGGCGCGGGCGCATGCCAGAGAAGTTTTTTCGTCATCTTTCGCCAAAGGGCGCTAATAAAGCCGGGGTTTTCCCGCTGCTGACAAATCACGGACTGGTGAGCCATGCGCTTGAAGCGCCGCCGCATCGACTTCGCCCACGGCCCGGCGGGTTATCTCGATTTGGGACCGGCGGAAGGCCATGGCCGCCCCGCCGCTGAACCGCCCGTCGTGCTGGTCCACGGCTTCGCCGGGGACGCCTTGACCTGGCAATTCGTCTTGCCCCATTTGGCGCGGCGGCGCCGCGTGCTGGCGCTGGATCTGCCGGGACACGGCGGCTCGACCCAAGACGTCGGCGACGGCTCGATAGAAGGGCTGGCGGATTGGCTGTGGCGGGCGCTGGACGCGCTGGGCGTCGGCGCGGCTCACTTAGTCGGCCATTCCATGGGCGGCAAGACCGCGCTGTTGGCGGCGCAGACCCAGCCCGACCGCGCCGCCTCGCTGACGATCATTTCCTGCGCCGGCATCGCGCCGGCGGTGGACGTGGATTTGCTGCGCCGCACGCTCGACGCCCGCGACTTG
>CALGOL010000393.1 GCA_937960755.1 uncultured Azospirillum sp. | reverse complement strand
TTACAAGGTGACTGGAGTTCAGACGTGTGCTCTTCCGATCTGGCGGGTGACGGCGGAAATGTCCTGATAGCCGCGCAGCGCCGCCGCCACGGTGGTGAACAGCTTTTGCGCCGTCAGCTCGGTCTTTGATTTGTAATCGTTGATGTCGTAGTTGAGGATGACGTCGCGTTCCGGCGCCTGGCCCGGCTGGCCGGTGCGCAGGATGATGCGCACCTTGCGATTGTTCAGCTCGTTGCGGATATAGCGGACAAGCTGAAGCCCGGCGTCGTCCGATTCCATCACCACGTCGAGCAGAATCGCCGCCACCCCCGGCGTGCGGTGCAGAATCGCCCGCGCTTCCGCGGCGCTGGAGGCAGACAGAAACTCCACCGCCCGGCCTTCAAAGCGAAAACCGCGCAGCACCATTTTCGTTGTGGCGTGAATCGCCACGTCGTCGTCGACAATCAGCACGATCCACGGCGCCGGCGGTTCGGCTTCCGCCGCGGCGTCGGCGGGAGCGGCGGGATCGTCGTCGGCGAACAGAAAATCGTCGCTCATGGCGGGCTCTTTTGGAGTCTAGTGCGGGCGGATTGCGACAAATCTATACGACGAATCTATACGATCGGCCCCGGCGGATCAAACGCCCGCCCGGCCGCCACGATCAGGCGTTCGATTCGGCGGGCGCGCCGACACGCCGGGCGCGCCACAACATCACACCGTTGATCGTCATGCCGACGACGTCCGACAGCATGCCCGGAACCGAAAACACCCACAAGTTATGAACGAACCAGCACGGTAAGGCGAGCGCCATAAAAAGTCGAAAACGCCGCACATCCACCTGATAGCGCGCCAAACTGACCAGCGCCGTCCCGGCCGCCGCCGCCAACGACGGCCCGCCGGCCCAGGTCAGCCATACGCCGACGGCGATCACCGGCAGCAACGCCAAATACGCCAGCCGAAAGCGCGGCTTTTCCCCCAACGGTATCGCCGCCGCCGCCTGGGCGGCCGCCAGGCCGTTCATCACCGCTGCGGTGTCGGCGCCGATGGCTAAGAAATGACCGGCGAAAAACGCCCCGCAACAGGCTTGCGTCGTCAGCATGCCGACCCGACTGCGAAACAAGGCCCAGCCCATGCCGCACGCCGCCGCCGCCACGCCAAGGGCTTGCGCGATGAAGACTTCGTACACATCTGCCGAAATTATTTCCATTTTATAACTTTCATAAATTCCACAAGACTTTTTCTACGGAAAGAATAAATTGCCCTTCGTCGGCGCTGCGCCGACCTTAGTACACGGGAAAGGGAATATACATGTTGAAGCGTTTTTGGGGATTCGCTTTGGCGTTTATGCTGACGGCCGGGGTTTCCGGCGCCGCTTCGGCGCAAGGCAAGCAAGATTTCACGCTGGTTAACAAAACCGGCTACACCATTGACCAAGTTTACGTCGCGCCGTCGTCGTCGAACGACTGGGAAAGCGACGTGCTGGGCCGCGACCAGTTGGCCCATGGCGAAGAAGTCCACATCACTTTCAGCCGCGCCGACAAGTCGTGCAAGTGGGATCTGAAAGTGACCTGGACCGACAATTCCAGCTCGGAATGGCACGGCGCCGACCTGTGCTCGATCTCGAAGATCTCGCTGTTTTACGACAAGTCGTCGGATCGCGCTTGGGCGGAAGCCGACTAACGCCAGCGGCCCTAAATTCTGACGAGTCTGAGTTTAGGGTCGTAGGCGTTATACCAATCCGCCGAAAGATTGACCTTTAGGCGGATTGGTGAAGCCCGCGTCGCGCTTGAGCGTCACCGCCTTCGCCGGACTGACCCCAAGGGTCAGTCATTCGGCG
>CALGOL010000392.1 GCA_937960755.1 uncultured Azospirillum sp. | reverse complement strand
CCGAGATCTACCCTCTTTCCCTACACGACGCTCTTCCGATCTGGGAGAGCCGCCGCGGGTGGCGCAAGCCTTCATCCGCCGACTGCCTGGCGGCGACGACGACGGCCGGGCGGTGTCGCTGGCCCACGTCATCGACCTGACCGAGCGCCGTTCGCTGGAGGCGCAATTCGTCCAGTCGCAAAAAATGCAGGCGGTGGGGCAATTGGCTGGCGGCGTGGCGCACGACTTCAACAACCTGCTGACGGCGATGATCGGCTTTTGCGACCTTTTGCTGCTGCGCCACAAGCCGGGCGACCATTCCTTCAGCGACGTCATGCAAATCAAGCAAAACGCCAACCGCGCCGCCAATCTGGTGCGGCAGTTGCTGGCGTTTTCCCGGCAGCAGACCTTGCAGGCCCGGGTGCTGGACGTCGGCGACGTGCTGGCGGAACTGGCCAACCTGCTGCGCCGACTGATCGGCGAAACCATTGAACTGCGGCTGGAGCACGGCCGCGACCTGTGGCTGGTCAAAGTCGACCAGAACCAGTTGGAGCAAGTGATCGTCAATCTGGCGGTCAACGCCCGCGACGCCATGACCGGCGGCGGGCGGCTGACGCTGGCGACCGGCAACATTACGGTGGAGCGCGCCCAGCCGGCGACCAATCAGCAAGACGAAATCTCCCCCGGCGATTATGTCCGCATCGAGGTGTCCGACACCGGCGTCGGCATACCGCCGGAAAATCTGGCGCGGATTTTTGAACCTTTCTTCTCCACCAAGGCCATCGGCGCGGGCACCGGGCTGGGGCTATCGACGGTTTATGGCATCGTGCGGCAGACCGGCGGTTTCATCACGGTGGATTCGGCGCCCGGCGCCGGGGCGCGCTTCACCATCCTCTTGCCCCGTTGCCTTGAAGAACCCGCCGCGCCGCAATCCGACGAAGCCCGCGACGGCGTGTCGGGCGACCTGACCGGGGCCGCGGCGATCCTGCTGGTGGAGGACGAGGACGCGGTGCGGGTGTTCTCCGCCCGGGCGTTGCGCAACAAGGGCTATCACGTGGTGGAGGCCAAGAACGGCGAGGCGGCGCTGGCCATCTTGTCGGAAGGCCGCGAAAGCTTTGATCTGGTCATCACCGACGTGGTGATGCCGCAGATGGACGGCCCGACCCTGGCGCGCAAGGCGTTGGAGCTGAGACCGGGGCTAAAGCTGATCTTCATTTCCGGCTACGCCGAAGACCGGGTGCGCGAAGACCTGAGCGGCGTCGAAGGGGCGCATTTCCTGCCCAAGCCGTTTTCGCTGAAGCAACTGGCCGGCAAGGTGAAGGACGTGTTGCGCCGCGGCTGACGCCAGCGATTTTCTCAATCCTCCTGACGCCATGTTGTCAGGAGGGAAGGCGTATAAGGAAACCCAAGCGACGGCCGACGCTTTTCCTCAATGACGCAAAAGCCCCCAACGGGGCGGGAGACACTGGCGATGAGCACTCAGAACGCTGTTGTGTGGTTTGAAATTCCGGCGCGCGACTTCGACCGGGCGGTGCAGTTCTATCAGACCGTGCTGGACGTCAAACTGGAGGTGCAGGAAATGCCCGGCTGGCCGCGCATGGCGGTGTTTCCTTATGACGTCGCCGCCGGGGTGGGCGGCTGCATCGTCGACGCTGCGCCCAATCACCAGCCGTCGAGCAATGGCGTGACCATATACCTGTCGGCCGGCGACGATTTGGCCGGGCCGTTGGCGCGGGTCGAGGCGGCGGGCGGCAAGGCGGTTCTGCCCAAGACGCTGATTTGCGAGGAAATCGGCTACATGGCGCATTTCATTGACTCGGAAGGCAACCGCATGGCGTTGCACTCCTATAAGTAACCTCCTGCCAAGTAACCCCCTGCAAGAAAGCCCGCCGCCATGCGCCGCGCCGACCGGCTGTTTCAGATCGTGCAGATCCTGCGGCGCGGCCGGGTGGAGACGGCGGCGAGCCTGGCGGCGCGGCTGGAGGTTTCCGAACGCACGGTCTATCGCGACATGCGCGACCTGATGGCGTCGGGCGTGCCGATCGACGGCGAAGCCGGGGTCGGCTACGTCTTGCGCAAGAGCTACGACCTGCCGCCGTTGACCTTCACCGCCGAGGAGCTGGAGGCGTTGACGGTGGCGGGGCGCATGCTAAGCGCCGCCGCCGGCAAAACCCTTAGCGGCGCCGTCGCCTCCGCCTTGTCGAAGATCGAAACCGCGCTGCCGGAGGAGCGGCGGCGGGAACTAGCGGATTCCCGCGTCTTCGTCCCCGACTTCACCTTCGATCCCGAAACCGGCCGGCGGCTCGACCTGTTGCGCACTGCGCTGAACACCCGCCGGGTGGTGACGTTCGCCTATGTCCGGGCCGACGGCGCGGCGTCGCGGCGCGCCGCTTGGCCGCTCGGGCTGTTCTTTTGGGGCGTGAAATGGACGCTGGGGGCGTGGTGCGAGTTGCGCGCCGAATTGCGCACCTTCCGCGTCGACCGGATGGACGACCTGACCCTGGCTGAGCGTTGCTTTGACGAGACCCCCGGAAGGCGCGTCGCCGACTATCTGGGGGCGGCGCACGCCGAGATGCTGCGGGAGCGCCCGGCCCCGCCGCTCTAAGCCCCATCGCCCTGAGCCGCCCCGCCCTGGGCCGCCCTGCTAGCGAGGGCGACGTTTCGTCGCGGGCGCATCGGGTCGCCGCCAGACGACATCCGAGCGATTATTCTCGATCTGGATGACGATCGGCCCCT
>CALGOL010000391.1 GCA_937960755.1 uncultured Azospirillum sp. | reverse complement strand
GCTCGACCTCGCCGCCGAAATCGGCGTGGCCGGGGGTGTCGACGATGTTGATGCGCAGGTCGTTCCATAGAACGGACGTGCACTTGGCCAGAATGGTGATGCCGCGCTCGCGCTCCAGATCGTTGGAGTCCATAGCGCGTTCAGCCACCTGCTGGTTTTCGCGGAACGTTCCCGACTGCTTCAGAAGCTGGTCCACCAGCGTGGTTTTGCCATGGTCGACGTGCGCGATGATGGCGACGTTGCGGAGGTTCATCGGGATATCCGTCTCTCAAACAAAAATCGGCGTCGTGATCGACGCCGGGGGCAGCACAAACGAACACCCGTCCTGGGGTCTGGAAGGGCGTCCGTAATTTTGCGGCGCACTATAACGATTCGGCGCGTTTCGGCAAGGGGCGAATCTGCGGCGATCAAGGCGGCGGCAAATTGGAAGGATTGAAAATCAATCGCACCATCCCTGATTTTTCAATCACTTGCGAGACGTTCTCGCTTGCGGGACGCGAAAAACCAATTAAAACTGTTGGGTAAGACGTCTGCTTGGGTGGACGACAATATGCGATGCAAATGAACGCCGGGCGATCCTTTCCCCGATCCCTGCGGCGGCAACAGGAGTAGCGGTTATGAAAGGCGATCCGCAGGTCATCAAGCACCTGAACACCATCCTCACCAACGAACTGACGGCGGTGAATCAGTATTTTCTGCATGCCCGCATGCTGAAAAACTGGGGTTTGCTGGGGTTGGGCAAGAAAGTCTATGAAGAATCCATCGGTGAAATGAAGCACGCGGACAAGATGATCGAGCGCATCTTGTTCTTGGAAGGTTTGCCAAACCTGCAAGATTTGCATAAGCTCAAGATCGGCGAAGACGTGCCGGAGATGTTCACTTGCGACCTGGCGATCGAAACCGGCAACCGCACCGACCTTCAGGCCGCCATCGCCTATTGCGAATCGGTGAAAGACTATCAGAGCCGCGAAATTTTGGGCGAAATTCTGGAAGACACCGAAGAGCATATCGATTGGCTGGAGACCCAACTTGACCTGATCCAGCGCGTCGGCTTGCAGAACTATCAGCAAGAACACATGCACGGCTCGGCCAGCTAAATCGGCCAGCTAAATCGGCGGGAGTCGTATTGACATCGGCGGCGGGGTTGGCGGATCATTCCCGCCGCCGCCCGCTTCAAAGGAGTCTTGTGATGCCCGCCGCTGCGCGTATGGGCGACTTCATCAAGCAGGACGCCCCGCACTGCCATTCGCCGATTCATCCCGCGGCGCTGGTTCCCACCGCCGTGCCGCATTCGGCGCTGCCGTTAGCTTTGATCGGCGGTTGTCCCACCGTTCTGATCGGCAACATGCCGGCGGCCCGCGCCACCGACATGTCCATGCCCTGCATGCTGCCCGGCTGCATTCCCGCCGGCCCCGGCATGATCGCGCTCGGCTCCGCTACCGTGCTGATCGGCAGCATGCCGGCGGCGCGGGTTGACGACATGACCTCCCACCTCAGTTGCATCGCGCCGATTCCCGCCCCGACCGGCAAGGTGATGGCCCCCGGCTGCCCCACCGTCATCATCGGCGGTTGAGCCGGTGCGGCGGGGCCATTTTGAAGCGTTGCGGCCGGTTTGCCCGCGCTGTCGGGCGACAGGGGCGGGGAACTTCCCCGTGCTGCTGGCCGCGGCCGACGTCGAGGATGAAACCGGCGTGCGATTCGGCGCGCTGGTGTGCTCTAACGCCGCTTGTCAGCTTGAATTTCCTATTATCGACGGCGCGCCAATATTGGTGACGGACGTGCGGGCTTGGCTCGCCGGCAATTTCGCCGCCGTCAACGCCCGCGACGATCTGCCGGATCGCGCGTTGTCCCAGCTTGGCGACTGCGTCGGGGCGGATTCGGCGCATAACGCGTTTCGCCAGCACCAGTCGTCCTACGCCTGGGACCATTGGGGCGCGTTCGACGACGATTCGGGCGGGGCGAACGCTTCGCCCGGCGGCGTCGCGCGGCTGTTGCGCGCCGGTCTGGAACTGCTGGGGCCGTCGCCGCTTGTGGAGGGTCCGGCGCTGGATGCTCCGGTGTTGGATGTGGGGACGGCGTGCGGTCGCGCGGCGTTCGACCTCGCCGCTTCAACCGGCCGGCTGACGCTGGGGGTCGATCTGAATTGGCCGTTGCTGAAAATCGCTCGTCAAGCGTTGGAGCGTCGCGCCGTCAGCTATCCGCGCCGCCGCATCGGCGTGGTTTTCGACCAGCGACGGTTTTCGGTCGCCGTTCCATGCGCTGAACTGGTGGATTTTTGGGTCGCCGACGCGCTGGCGCTTCCTTTCGCCGATCAGCGGTTCGGGCTGATTTCCGCGCTTAATCTGCTGGACTGCGTCGGGTCCCCGGTCGGTTTGCTGCAAACGCTGGATCGCTTGACGGCTGCGGGCGGCGCGGCGGTGCTGGCGACGCCGTTCGAC
>CALGOL010000390.1 GCA_937960755.1 uncultured Azospirillum sp. | reverse complement strand
AGCCGCCGGGTGAGGGGGCGTACGGTCGGCAGACCGAAAAATCCTAATCTCGCGACGTTTACCCCCTCACCCACCCCTCTCCCCAGGGGGGAGAGGGCTATTATTGGGCGGGAGAGGGTTGTTTTTCCTCAGCGTTCATCCCCGTTCCCCTTCCCCAGCGCGGCGCGGACATCGGCGAGCCATTCGCGGGTGCGGGCGATATAGGGATGGTCGGGATCGAGGTGTTTTTCACGGATCGCCAGCGCGCGGGCCAAATGGGTTTCCGCGGCCGCCGCCTCTCCCTGCTCCAACAGATGCGCGCCGAGGTTATGGTGGTCCAGGGCGGTGTCCGGGTGGTCAGCCCCCCTTTCCTCGTGATTAAGGCTGATTTGCAGCGCCTGTTCAAAACAGCGACGCGCCCCGGCTTGATCCCCCCGCTTCTCCAGTACGAAGGCCAGATTGCTGAGCGCTGCGGCGACCAGCGGATGGTCCGGGCCGTAGGCGCCTTCCCATATCTCCCGACTGCGTTGATGACAGCGGTGCGCCTCCTCCAACTCGCCCAAATTCTCATGCACGAGTCCAAGGCCGGCGAGACGATAGGCGACGGCGGGCTGATCCGCTCCCGACGCCTTTTCGCTGATCGCCAGCGCCCGCTGCACCAGCGGCTTGGCCGCGGTGGAATCCCCCATCTGCCGCAACAACTCGCTGAGATTGTGAAGATAATTGGTAAGATCGGGATGGTTGGGGCCGACCCGCGCCTCCGTCAACTTCAGCGCCCTTTCATACCAAAGCCGGGCGGCGGGATAGTCGCCTTTTGCGCAGAGTAGAAACAGGCCCAACTCATTGCTGACATAGCTTGCCGCCTGAAATTCCGGCGGCGGGTCGGGCAGCCGGGCGAACAGCGCCGCCCCGTGCGGCAGGAGTGCTGCGTAACGCGGCCAATGCTGCACGTCATGTTGCGGGTTACCGATCAACGCCCCGTCCAGCAACCGGATCGCCGCGGCGGCGCTGTCGTTCGGTTGCTGGTCGGCGGCGCGGATGATTTCCTGGGTCAGGCGATGGACGGAAAAGCCGTCGCCGCTCTTGCGCAGCAAGGCCCGGCGCAGCAGCGTCGCCAGCGCTTTGTCAACTTCCGTCGCCTCCACCGGTCACGGGTCGAGCAACCAACGGGGAATGTTGTCGGGGGCGAGCCACGCCAGCGCCCGCAAGATTTCCGCCGCCAAAGAGGATTCCCGCTCGACCGCTTCTGTCGCCAGATGAATGACTTGCGGCAGGCTGCGGGCGTAAATCGTGTCCTGCGGTAGAAAATCCAGCAACTTCACCGGCTGTTTCGCCAGCAATTCGGCGTAGCGCGCCAGAGAACCGCCGGTCTCCGCCACATACGCCGCCGCGGTTTCGCAGGCCAGCGGCAAGCAACCCAACGCCGCCCCCAGCTTCTCCGCCGCCGCCCGGTCGTTGTCGCCGCTGCGCTCCAGCAAAAAATCCGCCGCTTGAGAGATCGACCAGACGTCAAGGTCATGCACTGCGGCGCGGTTCGCCCAATTGCCGTTGCGCGACGTGATGAGCAAATGGCCCTTCGCCGTGGCCGGCAGCCAGGGGGCGAGGTCTTTGGGGCTTTCGGCGTTGTCCAGCACCACCAGCCAGCCGCTTTCCCGCGCCATCCACCCCAGCACCGCTTGCCGGGTTTGTTCATTGTTGCGTGGGTCATAGCCGGGCAGTTTCAGCACTTCGGCCAGCGCGCCGTAACCGGCGTCGGCTTCGGCGCCCGTCTGCGCCGCCACCCACCATGCGACCTTGTAGCTGTCGGCGTGGCGGTGGGCGTATTCGGCCGCGGTCTGGGTTTTGCCGACCCCGCCCATGCCGTGCAGCAACGCCGCCGGCCGCCCGCTCGCCAGCGTGTCGGCGATCCATTTCAAGTCGTCATCGCGACCGGTGAACAGCCGGTTGCGCGGAATCGGCAGGTGATGCTGTGGGGCGGGGGGAATGGAAACGGCGGCGGTGGTCTTTTGCTCCGCCAAGGCGATGACGCCCTCGATAATTTCCTTCCACGCCTTGTCGCGTTTATTGGGCGAGCCGCTGACCGGCTTTCCGCGGAAGGCCGCCTGCAATTTGCCGAACGGGCTTTGTTCCCACGCCGCCGTGTGGCGCAGGATGATGGGCAACACCTTGCACTGTCCGGCCTCGTGCCGAGCGAGCGCGGGCGTCATCTCCTTTTCCCAGATGTATTGCGACTTCATGAAGTCGCGCGACACCAACAGCAGCACCAGATCGGCGGCGTGGAGTGCTGCGCGTATTTCCTCGTCCCATTCGCTCGCCAAGGGAATAAGCTTGTCATGCCAGACCAAAGGCGGAGGAATAAGGAAGCGGAGTCCGGCTAGCCCATCAACCAATTCTTGAAACAGGCTGTCGTCTTTATGACTGTAGCTGATAAAAATCTTCATGGCGTTGCAGATGGTTGGGGCGCTGCACGTCATGTTACAGAAAGCATGCCGGTTTCGCCAGCGGTCGCGCCGCAATGCGAAACTTGCGGACCGACGCAGTTCGGGGTAGACAACACCCGCCATGCCGACACACGCCGAAAAGCGCCGACTGCCCTACACGCCGGAAGAAATGTTCCGGCTGGTCGCCGATATCGAATCCTACCCGCAGTTTCTGCCGTGGTGCGTCGCCGCCCGCATCCGGCGGCGGGAAGGCGACGTGCTGTTCGCCGACCTGATGATCGGCTTCAAGCTAGTGCGCGAGCGCTTCACCTCCAAGGTCACTCTCGACCAGCCAAGCGCCCGCATCCACGTTCAGTACACCGACGGGCCGTTCCACTATCTCAACAACCATTGGATCTTTTTGCCCGACGGCGACGGCTGCATTGTCGATTTCTTCGTCGATTTCGAGTTCCGCTCCAAGACCCTGCAAAAGATCATGGGCGTGCTGTTCAACGAGGCGGTTAAGCGCATGGTGCACGCCTTTGAGACGCGGGCCGAGCAGCTCTACGGCCGACGCTGAAACCGGCAGTTTTACCGCCTCAAAACGCAAGACAAAAATTGCTTCCCGGCCGCGACAGGGGTAGATAGGGAGCCCCGGCCGCACGCCGTCGACGCAGTGTCGGCGGTTTGGGAGAATCGACGGCCGGATCAAGCCTGCTGACGGAAAGTCCGATGAGCGATCCTGAATTTCACCGCATTAAGCGCCTGCCGCCTTACGTCTTCGCCGAAGTGAACGCGATGAAGGCGCGAGCTCGCGCCGCCGGTGAGGACATCATCGACCTCGGCATGGGCAACCCGGACCAGCCGACGCCGCAGCACATCGTCGATAAGCTGTGCGAAGCGGTGCAGAACCCCAAGACCCACCGCTATTCCAATTCCCGCGGCATTCCCGGCCTGCGCCGGGCGCACGCCGCCTATTACAAGCGTCGGTTCGGCGTCGACATCGACCCGGAAACCGAATGCATCGTCACCATCGGGTCGAAGGAAGGGCTGGCCAATCTGGCGCAAGCCATCACCTCGCCCGGCGACGTCATTCTGGTGCCCAATCCCAGCTATCCGATCCACCCGTTCGGCTTCATCCTGGCCGGCGCCTCGGTGCGTCATCTGCCGATCTATCAGAACGACGGCCCGCCCGACGTCGCCTCGTTCATGGAGACGCTGGAGCGCGCGGTGAAGCATTCGGTGCCCAAGCCCTTGGCCTTGGTGCTGAACTATCCGTCGAATCCGACGGCGCAGGTCTGCGGGCTCGATTTCTACAAGCCGATTGTCGAGTTCTGCTTGCAGCACGGCGTCTATATTCTGTCGGATCTGGCCTATTCGGAAATCTACTTTGACGACGACGCGCCGCCGCCGTCGATCCTGCAAATTCCGGGCGCCCGGGACATCGCCGTCGAGTTCACCTCGATGTCGAAGACCTATTCGATGGCGGGCTGGCGCATCGGCTTCGCCACCGGCAATCGCAAGCTGATCCACGCCCTGGCGCGCATCAAATCCTACCTCGACTACGGCGCCTTCACGCCGATTCAGGTCGCCGCCGCCGCGGCGCTGAACGGCCCGCAGGACTGCGTCGAGACCATCCGCCAGACCTATAAGCAGCGCCGCGACGTGCTGATTGAAGGCTTGCAGGCCGCCGGCTGGGACGTGCCGTCGCCGCCGGCCTCGATGTTCGCCTGGGCGCCGATCCCGCCGCAGTTCGCCCACATGGGCTCGCTGGAGTTCTCCAAGATGCTGTTGCAGCACGCCAAGGTGGCGTGCGCTCCCGGCATCGGCTTTGGCGAATACGGCGACGGCCATGTTCGTTTGGGGCTGGTGGAGAACGTCCACCGCATCCGCCAAGCCTGCCGCAACATCAAGGACTTCTTCCGCTCCAACGCCGCCGGCGCCGTCGCCAGCCGCGAGCCTGAAGTCCGCGCCGCCGTGCTCAAACCGGTCGAGGTCAAAGCGTCGTGAAACAGTCGTTGAAAGTCGCAGTATCCGGTCTCGGCACCGTCGGCGCCGGGGTGGTCAAGCTGCTGGCCGCGCAAAAAGACCTGCTGGCCGCCCGCTGCGGCCGGTCGGTCGACGTGGTGGCGGTTTCCGCCCGGTCGAAGGGCAAGGATCGCGGCGTCGATCTCGCCGGCTATCAGTGGTTCGACGATCCGGTTGTCATGGCGCGCGAAGCCGACGCCGACGTGTTCGTCGAACTGATCGGCGGCTCGGAAGGCGCGGCCAAGGACGCCGTTACCGCGGCTTTGGAGGCCGGACGCCACGTCGTCACGGCGAACAAGGCGCTGATCGCCCACCATGGCGCGGCTTTGGCCGCGCTGGCGGAAGCGAAGGGCCTGACCTTGGCGTTTGAAGCCTCGGTGGCCGGCGGCATTCCGGTCATCAAGGGCCTGCGGGAAGGCTTGGCGGCCAACCGGGTCAGCGAAGTTCACGGCATTCTCAACGGCACCTGCAACTACATCTTGACCGAGATGCGGGAGACGGGCCGCGAGTTCGCCGACGTGCTGGCGGAAGCCCAAGCCTTGGGTTACGCCGAAGCCGATCCCAGCTTCGACATCGACGGCGTCGACGCCGCCCATAAGCTGGCGGTGCTGGCCGCCGTCGCCTTCGGCGCGGAAGTCAACTTCAAAGCGGTGCATGTCGAAGGCATCCGCCACGTTTCGGCGACCGATTTCGCCTACGCCGACCAGTTGGGCTATCGGATTAAGCTGCTGGGCATCGCCCGGCTGACGGAAAACGGCGTCGAGCAGCGGGTTCACCCCTGCTTGGTGCCGAAAACCGCCCCCATCGCCGCGGTGGACGGGGTGTTTAACGCCGTGGTGGCGGAAGGCGACTTCGTGCAGCGCGTGCTGTTCGTCGGCCGCGGGGCCGGCGAAGGCCCGACCGCATCGGCCGTCGTCGCCGATTTGATCGACATCGCCCGCGGCGTTTCCATTCCGACTTTCGGCGTGCCGGTGGAAAAGCTGTCGAAGCTGCCGCCGGCGGCGATGGCTGCGCGCCGCGGCGCCTATTACGTCCGCTTGATGGTGGTGGACCGCCCCGGCGTCATCGCCGAAATCGCCGCCGACATGCGTGACAACAACGTGTCGATGGAGCAGTTCATCCAGCGCGGCCGGGCGCCGGGCGAAGCGGTGCCGGTGGTGCTGACCACCCATGAAACCGATGAAGCCTCGATGCAAAACGCGCTGGCCTGCATCGCCGCGCGCGACGCGGTCACCGAGCCGCCGCGGATGATCCGCATCGAACAGTTCTAACCCTATTTGCACATCCGAAAGGCGCGCTCTCAACGACGCGCCTCATGCGACCGGGAGCACCCCAATAATGAACGAAGTCAAAGTCGATCTGTCCGCGATGGGCCGCAACCTCGCCCTGGAGGCGGTGCGCGTCACCGAAGCGGCGGCGCTGTCCGCGTCGCTGCTGATGGGTCGCGGCGACGAGAAGGCCGCCGATCAGGCCGCGGTCGACGCCATGCGTCAGGCGTTCAACACGCTGGACATTGACGGCACCGTGGTGATTGGCGAAGGCGAACGCGACGAAGCGCCGATGCTCTACATCGGCGAAAAGGTCGGTTCGGGCGTCGGTCCGAAGGTCGACATCGCCCTTGATCCCTTGGAAGGCACCACCATCACCGCCAAGGGCGGCCCCAACGCGCTGGCGGTGCTGGCGTTCGCCGAAGAAGGCGGCTTCCTCAACGCCCCCGACGTCTACATGGACAAGATCGCCGTCGGCGGCGGTCTGCCGGCCGACTTGGTCGATCTTGACGAAACCCCGCTGACCAACCTGACGAACCTCGCCAAGGCGAAGGACGTCGATGTCTCCGACCTGGTGGTCTGCATCCTCGACCGTCCGCGTCACCAAGAGCTGATCGCCAAGGTGCGCGAAGCCGGGGCCCGCATCATGCTGATTACCGATGGCGACGTGTCGGGCGTCATCGCCACCAGCCAGCCGGAAGCCGGCGTCGACATGTATGTCGGCTCGGGCGGCGCGCCGGAAGGCGTGCTGGCGGCGGCGGCGCTGCGGTGCATTGGCGGCCAGATTCAGGGCCGGCTGTTGTTCCGCAACGACGACGAAAAGGCCCGCGCCGCCCGCTGGGGCGTCACCGACCTGAACCGCAAGTATTCCACCACCGATCTCGCCAAGGGCGACGTGATGTTCGCCGCCACCGGCGTCACCAACGGCGCGATGCTGAAGGGCGTTCGCCGCTTCCACGGCGGGGCGGAAACCCACTCGGTCATCATGCGCTCGAAGAGCGGCACGGTGCGCTACATCCACGCCATCCACAACCTGAGCCGCATGCCGACCAAGCTGAAGGTCTGAGCATCGGCGTAATGGTTTGAAGAAAAAAGCCCTTTCCCCGGACGCGGGGAAGGGGCCTTTTCTTTTGGTTCAGGCGCGGGGGAGGAGGGGCGTTCTACGCCGCGTGCGGGGAAATCCTATCCAGCGCGTCGCCCAACCGGCGGCGCGCCGCCATCAGGTCGTGCGTCATTTGCAGCCGCAGCCAGTAACCTTCACTCAGGCCGAAATAACGGCTAAGCCGTAAATCCACTTCCGCCGACACCGCCCGCTTGCCGTTGACGATTTCGGAAATACACGCCGGAGTCACGCCGGCGGCGCGGGCCAATTCCGCTTGGGAAAGTCCCATCGGGACAAGAAACTCTTCCCGCAGAATTTCGCCGGGGGTGACGAGGTCAAGCAAGCCATCCGCCGATAGGTCGGCGGCGGCAGTCGCGTCAGCGGTGATAATCGACGATTTCGACGTCATATGCGCCATCCTCCCGCCAGATAAAACATATCCGCCATTGATCGTTGATGCGGATGCTGTGCTGTCCCTGCCGACTGCCGATCAACGCCTCCAACCGGTTGCCCGGCGGAACGCGCAAGTCCTCCAGCCGATTGGCGACTTGAAGCTGCAACAGTTTGCGCAGCGCCCTTTGCTGGATGTCCCGCGGCAAGTTCTTTACCGCTTCGCCCCGCGCGATCCGAGCTGCGGCGATGTCGGCGAATGAACGGATCATACGGAACCCCATCGTTCATTACGCATTACGTAACACGAAATTGTCGGCATGTCCAGAGGGGTGGACGGGCTGATTATGCCGATTCGGCTTGGGTTTGCTGCAACTGGGCCATGCGGCGCACCACGCGCTTGCCAAATTCTGTTAGCTCATATGTTGTATTATCTGTACTACCGCTCCAGCCCCTTTTTGTTGATTTATTGATGTATATTACGCTATAAAGTAGCAGATAGTTGATAAATTCGATGATGGCGTCTGTATCATCGCCGCCAAAATCAAGTTTTATCTCTTGATCAAGCACACTATTAGGGTAAAATACAATTGAACAATCTGAGCGTTCGTCAAATTCCAAACCATTCAATAAAGATGATCTTAATGTATAAAGCATTTTATAGTATGAAATTTTTGATTTATCTAAGTAAATTATATATTTATTATTTATAGTATCTATAAAATCGTCAATTTCTAAATCAGAACTAATTAATCTTATTTTTTCGCGCAATTCTTCATTTTCTTTGCTTAAACGATCAAGTTCGTTGGCGACATCGGGGCTAAGCGCCTGTTTGGCGGGAATCCAGCCATCACGGGGATTGTCGCGAATCAATGTGTTAATCGAGTTGCTGCATAGCCGAGCCAGTTCGTCTTTACTTTTCCACTGTTTGCATAATAATTTCCAGCACTTTTCCCGGAAGGCATTCAATTTCTGCGGATTATCAATATAATCGGCTTTTCTTGCTCGCCATTCGGTGCGCGCCTCTTCCGCCAACAAGAAAGCCGCCACCGGCACGTTCTGCGCGCGGGCGTAGTCGTACTCCATTTCGGTGTAGCTGACGCCGTCCTTTTCCGACCCATAACGTTCGGCCACCAATACGACGTAGTAATCGCTCTCATCAATCCGCTTTTTGATATAATCCCATTGCTCTTCATTGCCCGCCTGGAACGCCTCCATGCCGATCGGTATATGGCCGAGGTCGAGGATCGCCTCAATCACCGCCCGACGTTCTTCTTCTAAATCGATAAAGGTTGAACTGATAAAAATTTGAAATTTCTTTTGCATGGCGGTGGCGTTCCGTCAATCAGGCGGCGAGACGATGATAAAGCGCAACTTATCACCGTTTCGTCGAGACGGAAACCGCAACCGAAGTTTATAAAGCGATGCAACCTCAACCCGCCGCCAGCAGATCGACGACGCGGCGTCCAGCGGCGATTTCCAATCTGCGTTCCGTCCCCCGTTCGGCATTGATCGTGGCGCGCCGTGTCCGGCGTGTCTGGCTACGGGGATAGCCGGGCGGGGGTCAAAAGGAACATAAAGTGAACTTTTATTCTTGATCGCCCGCCCTCCCGCCATTACAGTGGTGGAGAAAGAACTTTTGCGGGCAGGGCTCCGATGGCTCAACTCGATGTTGCTGAAAAGCTGGCGATCTTGGCGGATGCGGCAAAATACGACGCTTCGTGCTCGTCTTCCGGCGGCAAACGCCGGGATTCCAGGGGCGGCAAGGGCATCGGCTCCACCACCGGGGCCGGCATTTGCCACGCCTATACGCCCGACGGCCGCTGCATCAGCTTGTTAAAGGTGCTGTTGACCAATAGCTGCATCTTTAATTGTCATTACTGCGTCAACCGCGCCGGCTCCAACGTCCGGCGCACCAAATTCACCGTGGATGAAATCGTCGACCTGACGCTGGATTTTTACCGGCGCAACTACATCGAAGGCCTGTTCTTGTCTTCCGGCATCATCCACAGCCCGAATTACACCATGGAGCAGATGATCGCCGTCGCCCGCTCCTTGCGGCGGGATCATGATTTTCGCGGCTATATCCATCTGAAGACCATCCCCGACGCCGACCCGGAATTGGTGACGATGGCCGGCGTTCATGCCGACCGCGTGTCGATCAATGTCGAACTGCCGACGCTGGAAGGGTTGAACCGGCTGGCCCCGGAAAAATCCCAAGAGCGCATCGACGGGGCGATGCGGCGCATGCGCCGGGCGATTGACGATGGCGCCGACGCTAAACGACGCTACCGTTCGGCCCCGGCTTTCGCGCCGGGCGGACAATCGACGCAGATGATTATCGGGGCCGACGCGGCCTGCGATACCGATATCATCGCCAAGGCGGCCGGTCTTTACGACCGTCACCGGTTGCGGCGGGTCTATTACTCCGCTTTCAGTCCGATTCCCCACGCCAGCGCGGTTTTGCCGTTGCAGCGCCCGCCCTTGGCGCGGGAGCACCGACTTTATCAGTCCGACTGGATGATCCGGTTTTATGAATTCACCGCCGCCGAGATCGCCGCCGCCGCCGATCCCGCCACCGGCATGCTGCCGCTGGATATGGACCCCAAGCTAGCGTGGGCGTTGCGGTTTCGCGAACATTTTCCGGTAGACGTCAATCGGGCGCCGAAGGGGATGCTGCTGCGGGTGCCCGGTCTTGGGGTCAGGGCGACGCAGTCGATCTTGTCGGCGCGGCGCCAGCGGCGGTTGCGGCTGGAGGATGTCGCTCGCATGACGGTGTCGGTGACCAAACTCCGCCCCTTCATCATCACCGCCGACTGGCGACCGAGCCTTTTGACCGACCGCGCCGATCTCGAACAACTGGTCAAACCGCGTGCGGTGCAGTTGGAGCTGTTTTCCGCATGACCGCCCGTCTGATTCGGCTGGAGGCCGAAGACGATTTCGACGGTTGGCGCGCCGCCGCCCGATCCCTAGCGACGGCGAAGGTTCCGGCGGATCAGGTGGTTTGGCGGGTGGGGGAGCAGCCGGGCGACCTTTTCGCCGCCGCTGACACTATGCCCGCCGCGACCTCGACGGCTGAAACACGGCTAACCGCGCCGAAGCAGTTCATGTTTCTGGCCCAAAGCGCTGCGCTGAATAGTGATCCGCAACGCTTTTCGTTGCTTTACGCGCTGTTGCTGCGGGTGCTGGAGCAGCCGCTTTTATTAAATGATCGGGCCGACAAGCTGGTGCGCCGGGTGAACGATCTGTCCCACGCCGTCGGCCGGGACATCCACAAGATGCGCGCCTTTGTCCGGTTTCGAGAAGTCGCGGATGCGGACGGAAGCCGCTTCGTCGCCTGGTTCGAACCGGATCACCACATCGTTCGGGCCAACGCGGCTTTTTTTGTCGACCGCTTCGCCGCCATGCGCTGGTCGATCCTAACCCCCAAGGGAAGCGCCCATTGGGACGGCGCGCGCCTGTTGGAAGGACCGCCGGCCCGGCGCGCCGAAGCCCCCGACGCCGATCCGACCGAGGCGGTATGGAAATCCTACTACGCGGCGATTTTTAACCCGGCGCGATTGATGACCAAGGCGATGTTGAAGGAAATGCCGAAGAAATACTGGCGCAACCTGCCTGAAAGCGCCTTGGTCGGCGATCTGGTCGCCGGCGCCCGCAAACGCGAGGAGAACATGCTCGAAAGCGCCCTCACCCCGCCGCCAGCAAATCGACGAAGCGGCGGCAGGCGGCGATTTCAATCCGCAGATTAGCCCGGCGTTCGGCGGATTCCGCGTCCTCGCCCCATTTTTCGATCTGCCACGTCTCATCCAATTGCGAGACGTCGAACGCCGCTTCGGCGTCCAGCCTGCCGTCGAGCAGCGCCAAGGCCACCACCAGCGACCCGCAAGCCGAGGTGGCGGTTTGCAGCGCGGTCAGCCGCCAATCGTCGTGCGCCTCCACCGCCGCGCGCAGAGCGTTCAGCGCCTGCGGGTCTTGCGGCGTCGGCATCAACCCGGTTTGCACCTTCAACACCGCGTCGAAGCGCAAAGCCGCCCAATCCAACAGCGGTTGCCACAACCGCGCCTGACGCTCGACCAGTTCCGCCGGCTCCTCGGCGCGATAGCACAGCAGGTCGGTTTCAGCATAGGCGGCCGTGCCGGCGACGATGGTCGCGCGCTCCGGCCCCACCCGGTCCACCGCGGTGCTGGCGAATTGGGTCAGCGGCATGGTGTGCGGCGCCACCTGTTCGCCCTGATCCGCCCATTCCGCCGCCACCGCCTGCGCCAGGGCGCGGGACGGCAGCGGGAACGGCTTCTTGGCCGGGCTTTTCAGCGTGCGGCCGTCCAGCGTGACGACGAAGCCGCAGTCGGCGTGGGGGGCGATGTCGACGGTGGTGTAAAAGCGCTTCATGGTGTTCTGCGTCAGCTTGCTAATAAGAAGAGAGGCGGTCAGGCCAAAAGGTCGGCCACCGCCTGGGGAATGTCGCGGGGATGCTGCGCCAAGCGATGAGCGCCGGCGGCTTCCAGCTCGGCCGGTTCGTGATAGCCCCAAACCACACCGATGGATCGCGAGCCGGCGCGCTTGGCCATCTGAATGTCAAAGGTGGTGTCGCCGATCACCACGGTGTCGGCGGGTTCGGCCCCGGTTTCGTCCAGCGCCCGCCACACCATATGCGGGTTGGGCTTGCCCGGACCCATGTCGGCAGTCTGCAAGGTGACGAAGCGGCTGCGCAGATTATGGCGATTGAGCACGGCGTCAAGCCCGCGGCGTGATTTGCCGGTGGCGACGCCCAGCAGATAGCCGGCGCTCGCCAAGGCCTCGATGGTTTCCAGAATGCCGTCGTAGAGCGGCTCGTCAATCTGGCCCAAATGGCGCATGTCGCCGAACGCCTGCTTGTAGCTTTCCGCCACCGCGCAGGCGTCTTTTTCGCTGAGTTGCGGCGCTAGGCGCATGATCGCCTCCACCAGCGACAAGCCGACCACCCGGCGCACCGCGTTGGCGTCGGGCAAGCCCATACCATGCGCCGCCCACGCCGCGTTCATGGAATCGACGATGGCGTGCTGGCTGTCCACCAGCGTGCCGTCGCAATCGAAAAGCACCAGCTTCAACGAACCGTTTGAGGCCATTTGTCGTTTGTTTCCGTCATTCTTGGCGGTTTTAAGCGCGCATCCTCCCAAAGGGTCGGAGTGTTCAAGCCCCGCCCGGCGCGCCGATACTATGATTAAGCGCGCGCGACGGGGCAAGCGTCAGCTTTTCGCTAGCCCGCCGGCGCGAATGATGAACTGGGCGACTTCCTCCACCCCGACGCCGTGCTTGATGCTGGCGAAGACGTAGGGCTTGGCGGGCCGCATGCGCTTGGTGTCCGCCTCCATCACCTCCAGGCTGGCGCCCACCAAAGGCGCAAGATCGGTCTTGTTGACCACCAGCAGGTCGGAACGGGTGATGCCGGGGCCGCCCTTGCGCGGGATTTTTTCGCCGCCCGCCACGTCGATGACGTAGATGGTGACGTCAGCCAGTTCAGGAGAGAAGGTCGCCGCCAGATTGTCGCCGCCGGACTCGATGAGGATGAGGTCGAGACCGGGAAAACGCCGGTTCATCTCATCCACCGCCGCCAGATTGATCGAGCAATCCTCGCGGATGGCGGTGTGCGGACAGCCGCCGGTCTCCACCCCCATGATGCGCTCTTCCGGCAGGGCGCCGGCGACGGTTAACAGCCGCGCGTCCTCCTTGGTGTAGATGTCATTGGTGATGGCGCAAAGGTTGTAGTGGTCGCGCAGGCGCTTGCACAGCGCCTCCATCAGCGCGGTCTTGCCTGACCCGACCGGGCCGCCGACGCCGACGCGAAAAGGTCCGTTTGGCGATGCAGTCATGAGCGAAACAGCCTCGTATATTGGTTTTCGTGGCGAAAGGAACCGATGTCGGCGCGGAAAACCGCGCCACCCAGATCGTCCAGCGACGCCGCCGCCGCGTCCGCCGCTAACCGGATGATTTCCGCCGTCAAACCGGCGATGATGCGTTGGCCGTCGGTCTGGCCGATCACCGACAGCCGTATGGCGGACGAGGTCAAATTGCCGACGAAGGCGAGCAGGAACCCTTCCAACGTCGGCGTCAACGGAATGGAAGCGCCGGCAGCCGAAGCGCCCAAGGCCACCGGATAGGCGACGTCATGCGGCCAGACCCGGCGCAGCATGGCGGCGCCTTCATTAGGCCAAGCCGCCGTCACCGCCGCCAGGAACGCGGCGCCCTGGGCGGTCGCCTCCAACCGCCGTTCAGCCGTCGGCTGCAAGGCGGCGGACAGTTCGGCCGCCTGTCTTAGACCTTCGTCGTCGCCACCGTGGGCGGCGCGCCACGCCGCCGCCAACAGAATGGCGTCGCTGCGCCCGGCGCCGTGGCGGAGCAAATCTTCTATCCACGCGGCGCAGGTGTCACGGTCGCGGATGTCGCCGGCTTCCGCCGCCCATTCCAGCCCGTGGGAGTAGGCGAAGGCGCCGACCGGAAAGGCCGGCGACAGCCACGCCAGCAACGGCAGGGCGGAGCCTTCAGCCGTAAGATCAGTGGGCATGGTGGTGGTGGGTTCCGTGGCTGTGCCCTTGGGCGCCGCCTTGGGAATAAGCGCCGCGCTCCGGGTGGAAGGGCCGCTCCACCGAGGTTACGGCGCAGCCCAGGCCGCGCAGCATGTCGCCCAGCACATGGTCTTCTTCGATATAGAACACGTCGGCGGCGATCTCGGCCGGGGTATGGCGGTTGCCGATATGCCAAGCCGCTCGCGCGAACGCCGCGGCGTCGGCGGCGCGCACCGCGTAGAGCCGCTGGGGCGCCGCCCGCACGCCGATCAACCGGCCGTCGTCCAAGGTCAGAACATCGCCATCCGCCAGCGCCGCCGGCTTCTCAAGATCCAGCAGGAAAGCGACGCCGTTTTCGCCGGTGAGCGCCAAACGGCGGCGGTGGCGGTCGGCGTGGTCCAGCACCACCCAATCCGCCAGCATGTCGGCGGATAAATTGGGTTGAGCGACGACGCGAAAGGCGCGGGGGAGAGTCATTAGGATTGCTTATCGTCCGTGACGCCCAAATGGGCCATCAAAACATTAAGCTTGCGGTTCAACTCGATAAAGTTATCGCTGTTAATCACTTGATGGCGGTCGACCTTGGCCTCTAACGCGCCGATCTTGGCGTCGAGGGCGTCCGTCTTCTCATCGACCTTCCTATCGAGGGCGTCGATCTTGGCGTCGAGAGCGCTGGTCTTCGCATCGACCTTCCTGTCGAGGGCGTCGATCTTAGCGTTGGTCCGCGCTTCCGCTGCGTCGATCTTGGCGTTGGTGCGCGCTTCCGCTGCGTCGATCTTGGCGCAGGTGCGCGCCTCGGCCGCTTCGATCTTGGCGCCCAGGCCCGTCGCCACGACTTCCAGCGCCTCGAGGACCGCGTCTTGCGTCACATGTTTTTTCGGCAACGCGCCCATGCTTTCCCGCTCGTTTCCTGAGTCTAATGCACTCCATCGTAGCACAGGCGTGTTGGCGGCAGAACAGTAAAGGCGCAGGCTTGCGGGCGGGGGCGCGGCCGGTTAAGTCTGGCGCCATGGCATTGAGTGAGATCCTGATACGGCCGTTGCGCCGCCGATTTTCCGACCGCGACCTTAAAACCGGCCTGCGGGTTTGGCGGGAATGGGTCCGGCCGCACCGGCGCCGGCTGTTCGCCGTCTTCGCGCTGATGGCGGCGACGGCGGCGGCCACGGGCGTCTACCCGCTGTTGATCGATCAAGCCTATCAGATGTTCGCCGAGCCTGACGGGCCGCGGATTTGGGCCGTGCCGCTGGCGATTATCGCCGTCACGGCGCTGAAGGCTGCGGCGTTCTACGCCCAGACCGCGGCGTCGAACGTGCTGGTGCATCGCATCGTCGCCGACGTGCGCATCGCCCTATTCGACCATTTGCAGCGCGCCGATCTGGCTTTGGTGCAGGCGACCCCGGCGGCCGAGCATGTTTCGCGTTTCCTCTACGGCGCCGACGTGCTGAAGACGCTGTTCACCCGCACGCTGACCGGCTTGCCGCGGGATTTGCTGACCGCGCTGGCGCTGGTGGCGGCGATGTTCTGGCTGGACTGGGCGATGGCGCTGGCGGTGCTTGGCGCTTATCCCCTGGCGGCGGTTCCGGTGGTGCGCATCGGCCGCCGATTGCGGCGGCTGTCGGAACAGGCGTTGGACCAGACTGGCCGGCTGACCGCTTTGCTGACCGAAAGCTTGTCGGGCGCCCGCATGGTGAAGACCTATGGCCTGGAAGGCTATGAGGACGCCCGCGCCGCCGCGGCGTTTGACGAAAATCGGCGCCTGTCGGTGGCGGCGACGCGGCAGCGCTCGGCGCTTGATCCGTTGCTGGAGGGGGCGGGCGGCGTCGCCGTCGCCATCGTGGTGGGGCTGGCGGGCTGGCGGATTTCCACCGGCGCAGGCACTGTGGGGGAATTTTCCGGCTTTATCGGCGCGTTGC
This sequence comes from uncultured Azospirillum sp., assembly GCA_937960755.1. Lineage (GTDB taxonomy): Bacteria > Pseudomonadota > Alphaproteobacteria > Azospirillales > Azospirillaceae > Azospirillum. Next base: position 1,020 of record CALGOL010000390.1, on the reverse strand, counting down.
TGATCGCCGCCCAGCCGTTGCGCGCGCTGGGTTCGCTTAACTCCGCCTTGCAGGAAGGCTTGGCGGCGGCGGAGCGGACCTTCGCGCTGCTCGACCAGCAATCGGCGGTGCGCGACGCCGCCGACGCCCGGCCTCTGCCGGCGGGGACGGGACGAATCGACTTTGACGGCGTTTCCTTGCGCTATCCGGGGGCGGAAACCGATGCGCTGCGCAGCCTGACCGTATCCCTTGAGCCGGGCCGCACCACCGCGCTGGTGGGGGCGAGCGGGGCGGGCAAATCGACGCTGTTCAACCTGATCCCGCGGCTCTACGACCCCACGAGCGGCGCCGTGCGTATTGACGGCGTCGATCTGCGTCAAGCGACCCTCGCCAGCGTGCGCGCCCGCATCGCCGTGGTCAGCCAGGACAGCGTGTTGTTTGACGACACCATTGCGGCCAACATCCGCATGGGCCGCCCCGGCGCGTCGATGGCGGAGGTTGAATCGGCGGCCAAGGCGGCGGCGGCCGACGACTTCATCCGCGCTCTGCCGCAGGGTTATGAGACCAAGGCGGGGGAGGGCGGCGCCAGCCTGTCGGGCGGCCAACGCCAGCGCATCGCCCTCGCCCGCGCCTTCTTGAAAGACGCGCCGATCTTACTGCTGGACGAAGCCACCAGCGCGCTGGACGCGGAATCGGAACGGCTGATTCAAGAAGCGCTGGCGCGCTTGGCGGCGGGCCGCACCACGCTGGTCATCGCCCACCGTTTGTCCACCGTGCGCAACGCCGACCGCATTCTGGTGCTCGATCAAGGCCGGCTGGCGGAAGACGGCGACCACGACAGCTTGACCGCGCTGGGCGGGCTTTACGCCAAGCTCTGCGCGGCGCAAGCGGTTGAATTTTCTGCAATGAATGGTAACCAAGCCGACACGGTGTTGTCATGATCGGCTGCTAGAAGGGCGGCGACGTCACAAGGCGTCGCCGTTTTCAACAGTCGCGCTTTTAAGAACCATGTCGATTTCCACCGCTCGCCGCCGCCGCCCC
>CALGOL010000389.1 GCA_937960755.1 uncultured Azospirillum sp. | reverse complement strand
CCGCCACTGCCCCCGCCACTGCCCTTGCGACAACCGATCGACTGCGCATCGGCTATCTGTCGTCCAATCTCAACAACCACCCCATCGGTCAAGTCACGCTGTCGCTGTTCGCCGCCCACAACCGCCGCCGGGTGGAGACGCACGGCTTCACCCGGGTGGCCGGCGTCTCGCCCGCCGACGCTTACGCCGCCCGTCATCGCGCCGGCTTCGACCGGGTCCACGACGTGACCGGCTTGGACGGCGGCCGGCTGGCGGATTGCATTCGCGCCGCTGAAATCGACGTGCTGGTTTATCTCGACGGCCACATGGATAAAGCGGGCCTGCTCGCCATGGCCCGCCGTCCGGCGCCGGTGCGGGTGTTTTGGCTCGGCCACGCCGGCGGCGTCGGATCGACCGTCGCCGATTATCTGCTTGCGGACCGCCTTGTCGCGCCGCCTGGCGATGAAACGCTCTACGGCGAAGCGCTGGTTCGGCTTCCGCCTTGCTACCATGTCGCCGACCGCCACCCGACGGCCACGGTCCGAGAGCGCCGGGATTATGGCTTGCCTGAAAACGGCGTGGTGTTTTGCGCCTTCAACAACGCCGAAAAAATCGATGAGGCGGCTTTTGTTTGCTGGATGGATATCTTGCGGCGGGTCGATGGCGGCGTCCTGTGGCTGTCCCGTTCCGGCGTTCAGCCGGAGCAACGCGAAAGCCTGTCGCGCTTCGCCGCCGCCTGCGGCGTCGCCCCCGAGCGAATCATCCTGGCCGCGCGCGAGCCGGATAAACGCGATCACCTCGCCCGCCATTTGGCCGCCGACTTGTTCCTCGACACCTGGACGATGAACGCCTCCACCACCGCGCTGGACGCGCTCTGCGCCGGCTTGCCCATGATTACTTTAGCCGGAAACTGCTTTTCCAACCGCATCGCCGGCTCGATGCTGACCGCGCTGGGCATGGGCGATTTGATCTGCCCGACCCCGGCGGCCTACGCCGCCATGGCGACGGCGCTGGCGCTCAACCCGCAGGCGCGGACCGAACTGCGGCGGCGGCTGCGGCGCAATCTGGAAACCACGCCGCTGTTCGACGCGCCGGCCTTCGCCGCCAAGCTGGAGGACGCCTATTTCCGCATGTGGGAGACGCGGCGCGGCGGCGGCGCGCCGGCGCCTTTCGATATGGATTGACGCCGGGGAGCTCGGCGGGCGTCAGCCCGCCGGCTGCGATTCCACGATCGTATAGTCGACATTGCGCCAAATATAGCACTTTTGGTTGTAGTGATTGGCGTCGACGGCGCAATGAACCGCCGGCGTCGGGTTGTCGCCGCGGATCGCCGCCGCTAGGCTGTTGGCCCCGGAATGGACGGTGATGAACGCCTGCGCCGACGCCAAGGCGTCGCACAATTCAAAAATCCCGCCGATCTGGTGACGCGGCAGACCGGACAGTTCGGCGTTGGCCTCAGACACGTTAGGGCCGGCGAAGGTCAAGACGGTGAGCAGTTCGCGGGGATAATGGAAGCGCTGGCGGGTGAACTCCAAAAACCACTCCATGGCTTCGGCGGGATAACGGACGGTGGACGAGTTCAAATCCACCAGGATGCGGCCGCTTAACGTCGGGTGCGGTTGCGGCCGATAATAGATTTTCGGCAGGTCATGGGCCGCCGGCAGGCCATGCATGACCTCGATCCGGGTCAGCCAGTTCAAAATATGGGAATAGCGTTCGAACTTCGGTTTAAGCTGCGCCATGCCCGCCTTGGCCGGCCCGGCGGACACCCCCGACACATACGGGTTGCAGCCCCAGACAAGCTGATGGATTTCCGGGTTGCGAACGCGATTCTGATCCGAAATCCACACCCGCTTGCCCAGCGCCGCGAACATCTCCGGCAGGGTGGAGTAAAGCAGATTGTCGCCCAGCCCGGCGTTATGCTGATAGATCACGACATCATCGTCGTCCAAAGGCTGCTCCAGCCACTCGGTGACGACCGCCTTATGGAAGGAGGCGCGCAACAGGTCTTCGGCATGCGGATAGCCGGGACGCTGCGCCAGCAGCTTGCGATAACAGTCGGCCGCCTCGGCGTTGCGCCCGGCCCGCAGATACTGGTTGCCCAAATTGAACAACGCCTCCGCCAAATCAGGACGCAGCCGCAACGCGCGGTTCATCAGCGCGACGGCGGGCCAAGGATCCGCCTCCCGGCCGCGCGCCACCCCCAGCAGATGCAAAGCGTCAGGCTGCCCCGGCTCCAGCGCCAGCGCCGCGCGATAGACGGCGGCGGCGGCGGGCAAATCGCCCGCCTGATGGCGAGACACCGCATGAGCCAGCATGGCGTTAATGTCGGGCATGGCTGCGCCTTCTCCTCAACATTGGTTAGTCTTGCCCGCCGGCGCCGACCGCCTCGGCCACGGCGTCGGCCAGGGCGAGCGACGCCGTCAAACCAGGAGATTCAACGCCGAACAGATGCGCCAAACCGGGTATCCCGTGCGTTTGCGGACCAGCAAGCATAAAATCAGCCGGCGGCGCGCCGGGACCGGCCAGTTTTGGGCGCACGCCGGCGTAAGCGGGAACCAGCGCGCCGTCGGGCAAATCCGGCCAATAACGGCGAATGGCGGCGTAGAACGCATGGCTCCGCGTCGGGTCGACGACATAGGACGGATTTTCTTCCGCGCCGTCCAGCCATTCGACGTCTGGGCCGAAACGCGCTTGCCCCGCCAAATCAAAGGTAAGATGAACCCCCAGGCCGCCGTCTTCCGGCAAGGGATAGATTAAATGCGAAAACGGCGCGCGCGCGCCGGACAGGGAGAAATAATTGCCCCGCGCCAAATAGCGCGGCGGCGGCGGCGGGCCGCCGTTCAGACGACGGGCGACAGTCCATGCGCCAAGACCGCCGGCGTTGACAAGAATGCGGCAACGCAAACGCATAGGCTCCGCCCCGCCCGCTTCGACGACGAATCCTTCCGTCTCCACCGCGCCCCCGATCATTGGGGTCGCCAACGCCAGCGCCGCTCCAGCCGCTTGCGCGTCGCCAAGCAGCGCCAGCATCAGAGCATGGCTGTCGACAATGCCGGTGGAGGGCGACCATAAGGCCCCGGCGCAAGACAAAGCGGGCTCCATCGCTTGCGCTTCCGCCGCCGTCAGCATGACGAGGTCGTCGACGCCGTTGGCGCGCGCGCCGTCCGCCACCGCCGCCAAACGGGCTGATTGCGCAGAATCGGCGGCCGCCACCAGCTTGCCGATCCGGCGATGTTCGACGCCGCGCTCGGCGCAATAAGCGTAAAGCTTGCGGCGACCGGCGACGCAGAGCCGGGCCTTCAGCCCGCCTTGGGGATAATACAGACCGGCGTGAATCACTTCGGAGCTGCGGGAGCTGACCCCGCAACCGATCCCGCGCTCAGCCTCCAACACCACCGTCTCCAACCCGGCCAGCGCCAATCGCCGCGCCGCCGCGAGCCCGACCACGCCGGCGCCGACGACAACCGCGTCCACCCGCTCAATCACGTTTCGGCCCTTTCGGGAAACAACCCCGCTAAACCAGCCCGCGACGCCGGGCAAACGCCGCGTTCGGTAATCAGGCCGGCCACCAGCCGAGCCGGCGTGACGTCAAAGGCGTAATTGGCCGCCACGCTGCCGACGGGCAACAAGCGAACGCTTTCCACCCGCCCGTCATCGGTCAGGCCGGAGATCCGCGCCACCTCGTCGGCGTCGCGTTGCTCGATGGGTATGCCGCGCAGCCCGTCGGTCAGCCGCCAGTCGATGGTGGGGGAAGGCAGCGCGACGTAGAAAGGAACGCCGTTGTCCGCCGCCGCCAACGCTTTCAGATAAGTGCCGATTTTATTGCAGACGTCGCCGGTCGCCGTGGTGCGGTCCGTGCCGACGATGCACAAATCCACCAACCCATGCTGCATCAGATGACCGCCGACATTATCGGCGATCACCGTATGCGGAACGCCATGCCGCCCCAATTCCCAGGCGGTCAAGCTGGCCCCTTGATTGCGCGGCCGGGTTTCGTCCACCCAAACATGCAGTTCGACGCCCTGGTCGTGGGCGACATAGACCGGGGCCAGCGCCGTTCCCCAATCCACCGTCGCCAGCCACCCGGCGTTGCAGTGGGTGAGAATGTTGACCGGCCGGCCGGGGTTGCGCGCCGCCGCCGCCCGGATCAGCGCCGCGCCATGTTCGCCGATAGCGCGGCACAACGCGACGTCCTCTTCGCAAATCGCCGCGGCTGCGGCGTAAGCGGCGGCCGC
>CALGOL010000388.1 GCA_937960755.1 uncultured Azospirillum sp. | reverse complement strand
GTTCCGCCGACGCTGGCAGCGCCCGCCCGCCTAGCCCTTCAGACCGAACACCCGTTGCCCGGCCAACAGGTGGCCGCCGGCTGGTTTCTCGCCAAGCAGCAAGCCAGGGCGCCGCCCGCCGCCGCCGTCTGACTGCGTTTCACCCTAAAAAATAAAAACCATCGGCCGGAGTCTCGCGTCAGCGCGGGCGTTTTCCGTCCGTTGAGCTTGGCGAGCTTCGATTCATGAAATTATCTTCCCGGCTGCGCGCTTGCGCGGCGGCGCCCAGTCTGCTGGCGGGCGCGCTAACCCTTTCCGTCTCCACCCCGGCGGCGGCGCAGCAAAACGCCGCGGTTTCCCCGGTTTTTAAGCTGGAGACGGTTACCGTCACCGCCACCCGCAGCGAAAACGATATTTTCGACCTGCCCTCCTCCGCCGCCGTCGTCACCCGCGACCAGTTGGACGCGGCGCAAGCCAACAATCTGTCGGTGCTGCGCAAGGTTCCCGGCGTTGATCTGGGCGGCGGCGCCCGCCCGGCCGGGCAAATTCCCACCATCCGCGGCCTGCAGGGCCCGCGCGTCATTTTGTCGGTGGACGGGGCGCGGCGGAACTACAGCGACGGCATCCGCTCGCCCTTGCTGATCGACCCCGATATGGTTCAACAAGTTGACGTGCTGCGCGGGCCGTCGTCGGCGTTGTACGGCGGCGGCGGCATCGGCGGCGTTATCGCCCTGCGCACGCTGGAGGCTTCCGACCTGCTGAAGCAAGGCCAGAGCGTCGGCGGGCGGATTAAGGTTTCCGGCCGCACCGGCAATCGCGAGTTGGCGACCAACGCCGCCGGCGCCGCGCGGTCGGGCGGGCTGGAGGCGTTGGCGTCGGTGACCTTGCGGGATTCCGGCGACATCCGCATGGGCGACGGCGAGGATTTGCTGCACGACAGCCGATTGAAGTCGGCGTTGGTCAAGGCGAGCTACGCTTTCAACGACTTGAATAAGGTCGACGTCGCCTATCAGCGTTTCGGCGACAAGCTGGTGACGCCGAGCAATCCCGGCGGCGCGCCGGCCTTCGGTCTGGTGCAGTCGCTGACCCGCCGGCAAGAGCAGTTTAATGGCGGCTACGCCTTTAGGGATGCGGAACGCAAGTGGCTGGACGGCAAGCTGTCCGTGTACCACACCGCCTTGCAGTTCAAGACCACGCCGCGCACCGCCGGGGTCAACCCCACCAACGTCCAGCTTTCCACCGCCGGGATCGGCTTGCAGAACGCCAGCCGTTTCCAAACCGGCGACGCCATCGCCCACCGCGTCACCTATGGCGTCGACGCCTATCGCGACACCGCCCGCAACCGCGACGGGGCGGCGGCCAACTCCGTCCAGCCGGACGGCTCGCAAGAATCGGTCGGCGTCTACATCCAGGACGAAATCCGTATCGGCAAGGACTGGACGCTGATCGGCGCACTGCGCCACGACAGCTTCCGGCTGGAGCCGGCGGGCCGGGCGGCGAGCGACAATCAGCGGCTATCGCCGAAGGCGGCGCTGCATTGGCAAGCCCAACCGTTCTTGGGGCTGTTCGTCGGTTATTCGGAAGCTTTCCGCGCCCCGACCATGGCGGAAACCTATCAGAACCTCAACACCACCCGCGCGTTGTTCAACTTCCGCTCCAATCCGGGCTTGAAACCGGAAGTCGCCCGCACCTGGGAGGCCGGCTTCACCCTCGCCTTCGACGATGTGCTGAAGCAAGGCGACGCGGCGCGGCTGAAGGCGACGTTCTTTGACGAGAACGTCAAGAATCTCATCACCTCCACCACCATCGGCCGCTACACCCGCGCCGCGCCGTTCGCCGGCACAGGCTTGATCTTCCAAAACCAAAACGTTTCGTCGGCCGAACGGCGCGGGGCGGAGGTGGAGGCGACCTACGCCATCGGCTCCTTCGACGTCGGGCTGGGCTATTCCTATGTGCGGTCGAAAGACGTTGGCGCCGGGGCCAATCTCTACGCCCCGCCCGACAAGTTCACCGCCGGCCTGCGCTACCGCTACGACGACAATTGGTCGGCGTGGTGGACCAGCCAGTTCGTCGCCGACCAGCATCGCGATTCCACCACGCTGCGGCGGCGCGACGGCTACGGCCTGCATGACCTGGGCGTGGCGTACGACCGCGAAGGCTGGCGGGTGGATTTCAGCGTCACCAACCTGTTCGACGAAGCCTACGCCACCTATCAGCAGTCCCAGACCACCACCTACACCTACGAAGAAGGCCGCAGCGTCAATCTGACGCTGTCCGCGCGTTTCTAACAATAAGCCAAAGAGGACAACACCATGCGCGCTCCGATTCTCCTGCTCGCCGCCGCCGGCCTCGCCGCCTGCTCCACCGTTCCGGCGGACGACGCCACCCAGCCGGTCGCCCTGTCGTTCGAGTTGACCTCGGCCGGGCGCCCGGCGGTCTGCGGCAAACCGCTGGGACCGCTGGGGACCGCCAAGACCGCGGCCAAGCTGCACGACGCCCGCTTCTACGTGCAGGACGTCGCGTTGCTGGACGCCGCCGGCAAGGCGACCCCGGTCAAACTGACGCAAAACCAATGGCAGAACGGCCCGACCGCGCTGCTGGACTTTGAAGACGCCAGCGGCGGTTGCGTCGGCACGCCGGCCCTGAACACCGCCGTCGTCGGCATGGTTCCGCCCGGCAAATACGTCGGCGCGTCCTTCACGGTCGGCGTGCCGCCGGCGCAAAACCACAGCTCGGTGGAAAAGGCCGGCGCCCCCCTCGACAGCGCGGCGATGAATTGGAGCTGGCAAACCGGCCGCAAGTTCACCAAGATCGAGGTCGATCCCAAGGGCGGCGTGCGCAAGCCCGATGGGACAAAGGCCCCGACGTGGTTCCTGCATTTGGGCTCCACCGAATGCGCCGGCAATCCGGCCAAGGGCGAAACCGCGTTGTGCAAGCGCTCTAACCGCGTTCCCGTCGCCTTCCCGGCTTTCGACCCGGCGACCCAGGCGGTGCGGCTGGATCTGGCCTCGCTGTTCGCCGCGTCCAACATCGCCAAGGACCAGGGCGCCGCGGTGGGCTGCATGAGCGGGCCGACCGACGCCGATTGCCCGCCGGTGTTCGGCCGGTTGGGCCTGTCGTTGGAAACCGGCCTGCCGGTGGAGCCGGGCAAGTCGCCGGCTTTCACCGCCGTGAAGAAGCCGTAAGCCATGCGGGCGGCGCGCATGCTGTTGCTGGCGGCGGGGCTGGTTCTGACCGGTCCCGTCGCCGCCGCCGACTGGACGTGGCGCTTGCCGGACTATGTCCCGGCGCCGCGGGTCCCCACCGACAACCCGATGTCGGCCGCCAAGGTCGACCTGGGCCGCCGCCTGTTTTACGATAAACGGCTGTCGGGGGAAGGCGACATCGCTTGCGCGTCGTGCCATGAGCAGGCCCGCGCCTTCACCGACGGCCGGGCGCTTTCCCCCGGCGCGACCGGGGCGCTGACCCACCGCAATTCGCCGTCAATCGTCAACGCGGCGTGGCACGCCACCTATACCTGGGCCAATCCGGCGCTGACCACGCTGGAACGGCAAATGGAGGTTCCGCTATTCGGCGACGATCCGGTCGAAATGGGCGTCACCGACGCCAATAAGCCGAAAATGCTCGCCCGGTTGAAGGCGGAGCCGCTCTATCCGCCGCTGTTCAAGGCCGCCTTCGGCGACGAGGCCGAGCCGATCAGTCTGGCCAACGCCATCAAGGCGGTGGCGGCGTTTCAGCGCTCGGCAGTCTCCTTCGACAGCCGCTACGACCGCTATTTGCAGGGCAAGGGATCGCTCAGCGAGGCGGAAACCCGCGGCATGACGTTGTTCTTCGGCGAACGGGCGGAATGTCATCACTGCCACGGCAGTTTCAACGTCAACGACCAAGTCATCCACGTCAACACGCGGGATGCGGAAATCCAGTTCCACAACACCGGGCTTTACAATATCGGCCGCGACGGCGGCTATCCGTTCCCCAACCGCGGGCTATTCGAATTCACCGCCAAGCCGGCGGACATGGGGGCGTTCCGCGCCCCGTCGCTGCGCAATGTCGCGCTGACCGCGCCTTACATGCACGACGGCTCGATTAAGACCCTGGCGGAAGTGATCGAAGTTTATTCCCAAGGCGGCCGGCTGGTGAAGGCGGGACCGTTGAAAGGCGACGGCCGGCGCAATCCGCACAAAAGCGGCCTGATCGCCCGCATCGACCTGACGGCGGGGGAAAAAAGCGACCTGCTGGCGTTCCTGGAAGCGCTGACCGATCTCACCCTGCCGACCGACCCGCGCTACGCCGATCCGTGGAAACAGGCCCAGTAACCGGCGCGATGAATTGTCCAGCGGACGGGCATTTGATTACGATCAATTAACTTGATTAGGCGTCGGCAATAGAGGCAACGTCAGTGCGTCATGTCCATTTCCTATAACCATTCCGCGCCTGTCCGCAGCGCCGCGCCGTCTTGGCGTTGGCGCCGCATGTCGGCGGCATGGCGTTGGCGTCGCTCGGTCGCGGCGTGGCTGGGATTGGCGCTGTTGACGCTGACGGTCTTCGCCAACGGGGCAATGCCCGCCCCGGCGAAGGAAGTGACGACGCCGGTCGAGCAGCAGTTGTTCGGCGACCGCATCGTTATCTGCACCCCCGGCGGCCTGATCGTCGTCGATCAAGACGGCAACCCGGTTTCTACCGACGACAACGGCCAGCACGCGAACATCTGCGTGTTCTGCTTGCCGCTGATGCATGCCGGAATCGACGCCCCCGCTACGGCGGACCTCGTCCCGCCGCCGCCGGTCGAGGTATTGACCCTTCAGCGCCCCCCGGCGCACGCCGCTTTCCTGCGCGCCCTGATTGATCCGGGCGCAGCCTCCCCCCGCGGACCTCCAACCGTCTGACGATCCCACGCCGTTCTTCGTCCAGACGTGTAACGAGACAAGCGGAAATTCCCATGCAAAACATTGCATTGCGGGAGCATGACGCCCACGCGCGGCGCTGTTCCCTGGTCGGCGCCGCCATCGGCGCCGGCGTTGGCGTATTGCTGGAAGTCGTGGTTTTGGCGTTCGACGTCGCCTCGCTCGGGACATTGCTGTCCCTGGTTGCGACGCCGATGACGCCGAGCGATCTGGCGATATTGCCAGCCGCCTTCGCCGCCGTCGGCCTAGCCGTTGGTCCGGCGCTGGGTGGCGAGCCGGCGCCGGACCTCGACGACTGACCGATAACAGCCTCCGGGCAGGTTTAATCCGCGTGTGACCGGCGCCGGACGTCCCGGCGGCGGATGTAGCGGAAATCGCCAACTGGATCAATAGTCTGAAGTAACCTGACCGGCGTACGCCTAACAATCGTCATTCCCGTGACAAGCCGGAAGCCGCCTTTTCAACAACGTGAACGAAGAGGCGGCCCCGGCTTTCACCGCGGCGACGAGAAAAAAGCGAACCGAAGCAGCGAAAACTGCGTCGATCGGCGCGTCCGTCAGGTGAACGGGCGCAGATTGGCGAGAAACTGTTCAGTGGAGGCGCGCCAGGAAAAGCCCATGGCGTAGGCCCGGCATTTTTCCGGCGATATGCCCAACGCCTGCTGCGCCGCCGCCTGCAAATCCTCGCTCAAGACCCCGACGCCGGAACCGTTGATGACGTCGAGCGGACCCGGCGCCGGATAAGCCGCCACCGGCACGCCGGACGCCAAAGCCTCCAGCAACACCAGCCCGAAAGTGTCGCTGCGCGACGGGAAGACGAAGACGTCGGCGGCGGCGTAATGCTGCGCCAGTTCTTCGCCGTGCTTCGCCCCGACCCAAACCGCTTCAGGGTGTTTGCGCTGCAATTCTTCGCGCGCCGGTCCGTCGCCGACGATCACCTTGGTTCCTGGCAGGTCGAGCTTGAGAAACTCCTCCAGGTTCTTTTCCACCGCCACCCGGCCGACGCACATCCAGATCGGCCGCGGCAGATCAAGGAACCCCTTGTCCCGCGGGCGGAACAGGTCGGTGTCGACGCCGCGGGTCCAGCGCCGCAGATTAATAAAGCCGCGGCGGCGCAGCGCGTCCTCAATCGACTGGGTCGCCACCATCACCGCCGACGACGGCTTATGGAAGCGGCGCACCACGGCGTAAGACAGCGCCAACGGAATCGGCGCGCGGTCGCGGACGTATTCGGGAAAGCGGGTGTGATAGGCGGTGCTGAACGGAATGTCGCGCTTCAGGCAATAGCGCCGCGCGGCGAAACCCAGCGGGCCTTCGGTGGCGATGTGGATGCAGTCGGGGCGCATGGCGTCGATCATCTGCGCCAGCCGTCGCCCCGCCCCCACCGCCAGCCGGATTTCCGGGTAGGACGGCATGGGAAAGGTGCGGAAGCGGTCGGGGCCGATGACCTCCACCGTGTGGCCCATCTTTTCCAGTTCGCTGCGGGTGGTGGCGATGGTGCGCACGACGCCGTTAATCTGCGGCGTCCAAGCGTCCGAAACGATGAGGATGTTCACGCGGCCGCCTTGATCTGGTCCCGCCGCGCCATGACCTCCGCCCAGTTGATGAGCGTCAGTTCGCCCTTTTCGTTCTCCACCAAAGCGGTGCAAGATTCGACCCAATCGCCGTCGTTGCAATAGAGCACGCCTTCTATTTCACGCACTTCCGCGTGATGGATATGACCACAGATGACGCCGTCGACTTCGCGCCGGTGCGCTTCCTCGGCCAGCGCGTTTTCGTACTTGCCGATGAACTCCACCGCCGTCTTGGCCTTGTGCTTCAGATAGGCGGACAACGACCAATAGGTAAAGCCCAATCTGCGGCGCGCCCAATTGAACGCGGTGTTGACGTTCAGCAGCATGACGTAAGCGTGATCGCCGATCAGCGCCAGCCAGCGCGCGTATTTCACCACCACGTCAAACCGGTCGCCATGGGTCACCAGATAGCGCCGGCCGTCGGCCCCGACGTGGATCGCCTCTTCCACCACCTGGACGCCGCCGAACTTCAGCCCGACATATTCGCGCGCCGCTTCGTCGTGGTTGCCGGGGATATAGTAGACTTTCGCCCCTTTGCGAGCGCGGCGCATGATCTTCTGCACCACGTCGTTATGGGCTTGCGGCCAGTACCACGTCTTGCGCAGTCGCCAGCCGTCGACGATGTCGCCCACCAGATAAAGATAGTCGGATTCGTTCTCCCGCAGGAACTCCAGCAGATACTCGGCCTTGCAGCCGCGCGTGCCAAGATGAACGTCCGAGATGAAGATGCTGCGATGGCGCGTCGTGCGTTCGGCAGAATCCATCCTCTTCCCCCACAATCTGCTGCACTGCAATAATCAAGACGGAACAAGATATAGTCCGAAACCATACCGCTTGACAATCGCTTCTAGCATCGCCATGTCATACTTTTATTTCGAACTTATTTGTAATTCAGCGGCAATGTCGAAGACTCTATTTTGTCACTACAAATACATATAATTGCAACATCGAAATGCAAGAGGGCGGAGCGACAGTGGTCAGAACGATTTCAGGCGACGGGCGACGCCGTTTCGTCGTCATTCACAACCCCGCCGCCGGCCGGCGCAAGGTCGGCCGGCTGTCGGCGCTGGTCGAAACATTGGCGCGCGATTACGGCGCGGAGACGACGATTCGCGCCACAGCCGCCCCCGGC
>CALGOL010000387.1 GCA_937960755.1 uncultured Azospirillum sp. | reverse complement strand
CCCCCGTTTTCCGCCCCCGTCTCACCCCCGTTAACTCCCCCCTCCCTGAACCGACCCAAATTTGAGGAGATTGGCACGATGAGCGAGTTCATCACCGGCCTGACCCGTGGCGGCCAAACCTGGACCCCGAAATTCGTCGAATCCATCGACAAAACCGCCTGCATCGGCTGTGGCCGCTGCTTCAAGGTGTGCGGCCGCGGCGTGCTCGACATGATCGGCCTGACCGAAGACGGCGACGTCGTCGATGCGTTCGATGATGAAGCGGAAAAGAAGATCATGACCGTCGCGGGGCCGGAAAACTGCATCGGCTGCGAAAGCTGCTCCAAGGTCTGTTCCAAGAACTGCATCACCCACCGCGCTATCGCCGCTTAATCGGGGATTCGCGTTGCTTATAACCAGCCGGCCGGGCGAGGTCCCAGGCGGAGGCGTCGATGGATATTCAACCGGCTTTCGGCCACGCCGCTTACGGCGGCGCGCCGGATCACGCCCCCGCCGACCTGTTCGACCGGCTGGTCGGCGGCGTTAGCCAGCGCAACGTTTTCGACGCCCACGTCTTCGCCTGTATTCTGGCGCACCGTTGGGCCGGTGGTTTGGCCGGGCTAGGGCTGACCCCGCTTAATCTGGCGGCCTTGCTGGCGCGCTATTTTCCGGCGGCGGCGGCGGAAGGCTTGCGGCCCCCCGACGCGCCGCGCGTCTTGACGACATGGGAAAACCGCGAGCGCAAAGATATCGAAGCGCTGCTGCTGCGCCATCGCGCCGGCGACCGGCAGGAAGAAGCGTGGTTGGCGCAAACCCTCGCCCGCGCCTGCATTGACGACGCGCCGCTGTGGAAGGGGCTGGGGCTTGACGGTCCTCGTCATTTAACGGCGGTGTTCGCTCGGCACTTTCCCGGCCTCATCGCGTTTAATCCCGAAGGCCGGCGCTGGAAGCAGATGATTTATCGGCTGATTTGCGCCGATCTTGGCCTGCTGCCCTGCCGCGGACCCGGACCATGCGCGGCGGATTGCGCCGCCGAAGCGCAATGCTTCGGCAGCGGGTGGTGACGGCTGTCGCCGGCGCGGCGGCCGGGTCGCGCTAACGACCGAGGATATTGAGGATTTTGCGCGCCCGCGCCGCCCAGGTATGGTCGAACATGGCGATTTCGCGCCCCATCGCCGCCATGGCGGCCCCTTCCGCCGTCTTGTCCAGCCGATTGATCGCGTCGGCCAAGCCGCCGACGTCGCCGGGCGCGTAGCCCAGCGCGCCGCCGGGGGCGATCAAGGATTTTGATTGCGGATTTTCATCGGTGCAGACCACCGTTCCCGACAAGGCGCCGTAAACCACGCGGTCGTGCAAGCCGTCGCCCAAAAGCGGAGAAATGTTGAGGGTGAAACGATACGTCGGCAGCAGCTTGCTCAGTTCGGCGAACGGCAAGGGGCCGAGCGCCCGATGATTTTGGAAGCCGGCGGCGTTCCACCCGGCGCCGTAAAGGTCCACCGCCAGACCGTCGCGGTCAAGCTGGGTCAACAGCGCATGACGGAGCTTGGCGCGCCGCCACAAAATCAGACATTGCAGCAAAGTGGCGTAATGGGCGCTGATGCCGAGGAACTGTTGCACGGCGAAGGTCAGCGGGTGCATCGCCGCGACGTCCGCCAAGTCTTCGTCGTTGATCGATTCCAACTCGTCCGCCAGCGCTTCAAAGGCGTCGTTCAGCGGCGGAATGCCGGCGTCGGCGGCGGATCGGTCGTGGGCGATAACGGCGGCGAGCCGGGTGCGCAAGGCGCTCAGGGGTTCGAACGAGCCGGCGAACACTACCCGGTTAGGGCGTTCGGCCCAGGGCGGCGCGGCGTAATATTCCGGCGGCGTCGCGCCGGCGTGCAGCGCCAAATGCGCTTGAGGGGCGCTGAAGCTTTCCATAAAGCGGACATGGCCGCCGTCGACGCACAAGATCGGTTGATCTTGCAGCCGGGTCAGCGCGTCGGCGTGAAACAGCGGGTGTTCCAGCAGATAGCTGACGAAGGGCGTCGACAGGGCGTCGTGCAGCGTGCGGCCGTCCACTTTAATGCTCGAGCCTAAGGCGTTGAAGCCGAACAGCGCGATCAGGTCGTCGGCGTCGCAGACGGCGGAAAGCTGGGCGCCGATTTCTTCGCGCGGGCTGCGCATGTCGACGATCATCGGCTTTACGCCGGAAGCGGAGAAGGCTTCGGCGAGGGCGTCGGTGAAGTGATTCACGGCGTCGTAACGAAAATCGCCTTTGAATAACGCAATACGCATGAACTCGCCTCCCCCAGGCGTTGTAACTCTGTCGTCGTCAGCGACGATTATGACACGTCGCCGCCTTTAAAAGCCATGTCTTCGTTCGCTGGATTTGTTCGCCTGCTGGGGCTTGTCGTGCGGATCTTGTCGGGCTCTATCACGCTTCGCCCTCCCCCCAACGAAAAAACAAAAAAACGAAAACCCCCCGCCGGATTTCTCCGACGGGGGGTTCGCTTAACCATCAACGACCGGCCGAGGCTTACTCGGCGGCGACCTGGGCCGCCACTTCCTGGAAAGCCGGGATCTGGTCGAAGTTCATGTAGCGGTAAACTTCGTCCGACTTGCCGGCCAAGGCGGCGACCTGAGCCAGATATTCCTCATTGGTCGGGATCTTGCCCATCAGCGCCGCGACGGCGGCCAGTTCGGCCGACGACAGGTAAACGCGGGTGTCGATGCCCAGACGGTTGGGGAAGTTGCGGGTCGAGGTCGAGACGGCGGTCGAGCCCTTGCGCACCTGCGCCTGATTGCCCATGCACAGCGAACATCCCGGCATTTCCATGCGGGCGCCCGCCTTGCCGAGGGTGGCGTAATAGCCTTCCTCGGTCAGCATCATCGCGTCCATCTTGGTCGGCGGCGCGATCCACAGCCGAGTCGGGATGTCCGACTTGCCGTTGAGGATTTTGCCGGCGGCGCGGAAATGGCCGATGTTGGTCATGCACGAGCCGATGAACACTTCGTCGATCTTGTCGCCCGCCACTTCCGACAGCGTCTTGACGTCGTCGGGATCGTTCGGGCAGGCCAGGATCGGTTCCTTGATGTCGGCCAGATCGATGTCGATCACCGCGGCGTATTCGGCGTCGGCGTCGGGCTGCAACAGTTCGGGGTTGGCCAGCCAAGCCTCCATCGCCTTGATGCGGCGGCCGAGCGTGCGGGCGTCGGCGTAACCGTTGGCGATCATCCACTTCATCAACGTGATGTTGGAGGTCATGTATTCGATGATCGGCTCCTTGTTGAGGAGCACGGTGCAGCCGGCGGCCGAGCGTTCCGCCGAAGCGTCGGTCAGCTCGAACGCCTGTTCGACCTTCAGGTCGGGCAGGCCTTCGATTTCCAGGATGCGGCCGGAGAAGATGTTCTTCTTGCCCTTCTTCTCAACGGTCAACAGACCGGCCTTGATGGCGTAGAGCGGAATGGCGTTGACCAGATCGCGCAAGGTGACGCCGGGCTGCATTTCGCCCTTGAAGCGCACCAGCACCGATTCCGGCATGTCCAGCGGCATGACGCCGGTGGCGGCCGCAAACGCCACCAGACCGGAGCCGGCCGGGAAGGAGATGCCGATGGGGAAGCGGGTGTGGCTGTCGCCGCCGGTGCCGACGGTGTCCGGCAGCAGCAGACGGTTCAGCCAAGAGTGGATGACGCCGTCGCCGGGACGCAGCGCGACGCCGCCGCGGGTCGAGATGAAGTCCGGCAGCTCGTGATGCATCTTCACGTCCACCAGCTTGGGATAAGCGGCGGTGTGGCAGAACGACTGCATCACCATGTCGGCCGAGAAGCCCAGGCAAGCCAGATCCTTCAGCTCGTCGCGGGTCATCGGGCCGGTGGTGTCCTGCGACCCCACGGTGGTCATCTTCGGTTCGCAATACGTCCCCGGACGCACGCCCTTGCCTTCCGGCAGACCGCAGGCGCGGCCGACCATCTTCTGCGCCAGGGAGAAGCCCTTGCCGGTGTCGGCGGGCGAAGCCGGCTGACGGAACAGGTCGGAGGCGGGCAGGCCCAGCGCTTCACGGGCCCGCGCGGTCAGGCCGCGGCCGATAATCAGCGGAATGCGGCCGCCGGCGCGCACTTCGTCGAAGATCACGTCCGACTTGACCTTGAATTCGGCGATGACGGCGCCGTTCTTCAGCGCCTTGCCTTCATAGGGGCGCAGCTCTATCTCGTCGCCCATGTCCATCTGGTTGACGTCGAGTTCGATCGGCAGCGCGCCGGCGTCTTCCATGGTGTTGTAGAAGATCGGCGCGATCTTGGAGCCGAGGCAGACGCCGCCGAAACGCTTGTTCGGCACGAACGGGATGTCTTCGCCGGTGAACCACAAGACCGAATTGGTGGCGGACTTGCGCGAGGAGCCGGTGCCGACCACGTCGCCGACATAGGCGATCAGGTTGCCCTTCTTTTGCAGTTCAGCCAGTTGCTTGGTCGGGCCGCGCGAACCGGGCTCGTCCGGCTCGATGCCGGGGCGCGGGTTCTTCAGCATCGCCAGGGCGTGCAAGGGGATGTCGGGGCGCGACCAGGCGTCCGGGGCCGGCGACAGATCGTCGGTGTTGGTTTCGCCGGTGACCTTGAAGACGGTCAGCTTCATCGACGCCGGGACTTCCGGGCGCGAGGTGAACCATTCGGCGTCGGCCCACGACTGCATCACCGCCTTGGCGTGCGCGTTGCCGCCATCGGCCAGCGCCTTGACGTCATGGAAGAAGTCGAACACCAGCAGGGTCTTCTTCAGCCCTTCGGCGGCGGCGCCGCCGCATTCGGCGTCGGCCAGCAGGTCGATCAGCGGCTGGACGTTGAAGCCGCCCAGCATGGTGCCCAGCAGTTCGGTGGCCTTGACCTTGGAGATCAGGCCGCAGGCGTCGGCGCCCTTGGCGACGGCGGCGAGAAAGCCGGCCTTGACGCGGGCGGCGTCGTCGACGCCGG
>CALGOL010000386.1 GCA_937960755.1 uncultured Azospirillum sp. | reverse complement strand
GCTCTTCCGATCTGTCGCCGCGGCGCGCGCGCCATTCCCCACCGCCGGCCTTGCAAGCGTCGCCGCCACATCGCCGCTCAGCCGCACGTCGTCGGCGAAGATCAGCCGGCCGCCGCGCCGCACCCGCCAGCGGTCAGCGAAGCAGGCGTCGGTCAGCGTCTCCCCCATCGCCGTGCGGCCGAACACCACGGTTTCGGCCGCCAGAAGCATGGCGTCCTCCGCCATGTCGACAGCCAGCGAACGACGAACACGGGCGCCGTTGAACAGAATGGTTTCCTGCGGCGCCCAGGTCAGCGAAGCGCCGCTTTCCAGCGTCACATGCGCCGCAATGCGGGTTTCCGCCCCGTCCGAGCGGTAAATCTTTTCCGCCGACTGGGTGACGACCGTCGCCGCAGCTCCCGCTGTCGCCGTAATTTGCATTTCCAGCGCGTCGCCGCCGGTCATGCCGCCGGCGGTGTTGACCACCACCGCCTCGCAATGCCGACCCTTGGGGAATTTGACGCGAAAGCCGCCGCTTTCCGACAAGTCGGCCATATGCGTTCCGCGCGCATTGGCGGCGAAGCCCAGGCGTACGCGCCCCTGCGCGCGGATGTACGCCGGCAGCGCGTTATCCAGTTTAGACCGAGAGATGCCGTCGAACATCCGCTTCGACCATGCTCGCCTTGTCGCCCGCCAGCACCACTTGCCCGCGGTCCATCACGGCGAAACTGTCGCACAAGTCTCTGGCGAATTCAAAGAACTGCTCAACCAGCACAATCGCCATGCCGCCGCGATTGCGCAGATAGTCGATGGCGCGGCCGATGTCCTTGATGATGCTGGGCTGGATGCCTTCGGTGGGCTCGTCCAGCACCAACAGCTTGGGCCGCGTCACCAGCGCCCGGCCGATGGCGAGCTGCTGTTGCTGGCCGCCCGACAAATCGCCGCCGCGCCGCCGCATCATGTCGGCCAGCACCGGAAACAGGTCGAAAATCTCCTGCTGGATGAAGTGCTCCTTGCGCGGCACGGGCGCAAAGCCGGTCTCCAGGTTCTCCTTCACCGTCAACAGCGGGAACACCTCCCGCCCCTGCGGCACGAAGGCGATGCCTGTACGCGCCCGCTCATAGGGCGCCAGTCCGTTCAAGGTCTTGCCGCCGAAGGAAATGCTTCCCTTCGCCACCGCCTGTTGGCCGACGATCGCGCGCATCAGGGAGGTCTTGCCCACCCCGTTGCGCCCCAGCACCGCCGTCACCTTGCCGGGTTCGGCGGTCAAGGACACGCCGCGCAGCGCTTGGGCCGCGCCATAGAAGAGGTCGATGTTGTCGACAACCAAGGTCGCCATGATTTCTTACCCTTCTTTGCTTATCGGCCCAAATACACTTCGACGACGCGCTCGTTAGCGGACACGGCGTCAATCGTCCCTTCCGCCAGCACCGAGCCTTCATGCAGACAGGTCACCTTGCAGCCCAGCTCGCGGACGAAATGCATGTCGTGCTCAACCACCACCACCGCATGGGTCTCATTGATCCGGCGCAGCAGGTGGGCGGTCTCCATGGTCTCATGATCGGTCATGCCGGCGACGGGTTCATCCACCAGCAGCAGCTTAGGGTCTTGCGCCAGCAGCATGCCGATTTCCAGCCACTGCTTTTGCCCGTGCGACAGGTCGCCCGCCATGCGGTGGCGATGGTCTTTGAGCCCCACCGTCTCCAGCGTGCGGTCGTAAAGATCGTCGGACAGCCGGTTGCGCCAGCCGAACAGCGAGGCGCGCGCCGAACGCGGCCCGGCCATGGCGAGCAGCAGATTGTCCTGCACCGTCTGGCTTTCAAACACCGTCGGCTTTTGGAACTTGCGGCCGATGCCCAGGTTGGCGATGGAGGCTTCGTCCAGTTTGCGCAAATCGACATGGCCGTCGAACATCACGTCGCCGGTGTCGCATTTGGTCTTGCCGGTGATGACGTCCATCATCGTGGTTTTGCCGGCGCCGTTGGGGCCGATGATGGCGCGCATTTCGCCATGCTTCAGCACCAAGGACAGCTTGTTCAGCGCCCGGAAGCCGTCAAACGTCACTGACACGCCGTCGACATAAAGGATGGTGTGGGTCAGCTCGACGTCGGGACCGTGGATGCGGTCGATCAAACCGGCGTTCATGGCGTCGCTCCCTCAACAGCCGGCGAGTCCGGGGACTTTTCCGGGGCGTTCGCCGCTTTCTTATCCGCCGCCTGCCGGCGCCAATGTTGCCAGGTCCCGATCACGCCGCGCGGCAGGAACAGCGTCACGACGATGAATAGCGCGCCCAGCGCGAACAGCCAGACCTCCGGCAGCGCCCCGGTCAGCCAAGTCTTGGCGAAGTTTACCAGCACCGCGCCGAGGGCCGCGCCCACCAGCGTGCCGCGGCCGCCCACCGCCACCCAGATGACCGCTTCGATCGAGTTGGCGGGGGCGAATTCCGACGGGTTGATAATGCCGACCTGCGGCACGTACAGCGCCCCCGCCACCCCGGCCATCATGGCGGAGACGGTGAAGGCGACCAGCTTGTAATGCTCGACCCGGTAGCCCAGGAAGCGGACGCGGCTTTCGGCGTCGCGGATGGCGATCAGCACCTTGCCGTAAGCCGAGGTCACCATCGCCCGCGCGATCAAGTATCCCGCCGCCAGCGCCAAAGCGGTGAACGAGAACAGGGCGACGCGGGTTTCCGGCGCCTGGATGTTGAAGCCCAGGATGTCCTTGAAGTCGGTCAGGCCGTTATTGCCGCCAAAGCCCATGTCGTTGCGGAAGAACGCCAGCAGCAGGGCGAAGGTCAGCGCCTGGGTGATGATCGACAGGTAGACGCCGGTGACGCGGCTGCGGAAGGCGAACCAGCCGAAGACGAAGGCCAGCGCGCCCGGCGCCAGCAGCGCCATCACCATGGCGTAAGGGAAGAAGTCGAAGCCCCACCAAGTAAACGGCAGTTCCTTCCAGTTCAAGAACACCATGAAGTCGGGGAGTTCAGGATGCGCATACACCCCGCGCGTCCCGATCTGACGCATCAGGTACATGCCCATGGCGTAGCCGCCCAGCGCGAAGAATGCGCCGTGGCCCAGCGAAAGGATGCCGCAATAGCCCCAAACCAGATCCAGCGAGATGGCGAGCAGCGCATAGGCCAGATACTTGCCCCACAGCGACACCGCATGGATCGGCATGTGAAACGGGCTGTCCGGCGGCATGGCGAAATGCAGCACGGGAACAATCAACGCCGCCGCCAGCACCACCGCCAGGAAAACCCAGCCCAGCCCGTCGATGCGACGCAGGAAAGCCGACATAATCATGCTTCCACCGCCCGGCCCTTGAGGGCGAACAGCCCGCGCGGACGCTTTTGAATGAAGAGGATGATGAAGACCAGCACCATGATCTTGGCGAGAACGGCGCCGGCCAGCGGTTCAAGGAATTTGTTGGCGACGCCCAGCGACAGGGCGGCCACCAGCGTGCCCCACAAATTGCCCACGCCGCCGAACACCACCACCATGAAGCTGTCGATGATGTAGCTTTGACCCAGGTTGGGGGAGACGTTGTCGATCTGCGACAGCGCCACCCCGGCCACCCCGGCGATGCCGGAGCCGAGCCCGAAAGTCAGGCTGTCCACCCACGGCGTGCGAATGCCCATGCAGGCGGCCATGCGGCGGTTCTGCGTCACGGCGCGCATCTTCAAGCCGAACGAGGTCGCCCGCATCACCACCAGCAGCAACGCGAACACCACCAGCGAAAACACCACGATCCACAGCCGGCCATAGGTGATTTGCAGGCCAAACCAGTCGAAATAGCCCGACATGTAGGACGGCGCGCCGACTTCCTGATTGGTCGGGCCGAAGATGCTGCGCACCGTCTGTTGCAGCATCAAGCTGACGCCCCAGGTCGCCAGCAGGGTTTCCAGCGGGCGGCCGTACAGAAAGCGGATGATCGAGCGCTCCATCAGCACGCCGACGCCGCCGGCCACCAGGAAAGCCATCGGCAAGGCGATGGGCAGCGACCAATCAAACAGCCCAGGGTGATGCGCGCGAATATAGGATTGCACCATGAAGGTGGTGTAGGCCCCCAGCATCACCATTTCGCCATGGGCCATGTTGATGATGCCCATGACGCCGAAGGTGATGGCGAGGCCGATGGCGGCCAGCAGCAGGACCGAGCCCAAGGAAATGCCGTACCAGACGTTTTGCGCGGTTTGCAGCATGGCGAGCCGGCTTTCGATGTCGGCCACCGCCTTGTCAATCGCAGCGCCCAGCGCCGCCGACGCGCCAACCCGCGCCGCTTGCAGCAGGCTTTTGACGTCCTGGTCGGCGCGCTCCGCCAGTTTAGCGACCGCTTCGAGTCGCTCCGCTTCCGCTACGCTCCCGTCCGTCACCGCCACCGCCGCCGCCGCGAATTCTATGGCGCGGCGCACCTTGGCGTCGGTTTCCTTGGCCAGCGCCGCCTTTAAAACAGGCGCCGCCGCCGCGTCGCGGGATTTGAACACCGCTTCCGCCGCCGCCAGCCGCTTGGCCGGGTCGGCGGCCATCAGGGTGAGACTGCCCAAAGCGCCGTCGAGCGCCCGGCGCACCCGGTTGTTGAGCCGCACCGGCTTGGCCCCGAACGGCTCTTCGGTCAGCTTTTCACCGGTGGCGGCGTTAAACGCCGCGCCGCCCGCGTCCTTG
>CALGOL010000385.1 GCA_937960755.1 uncultured Azospirillum sp. | reverse complement strand
CGGTGTGTGCCGATTCGGATTGGGAGAATCGGGCCTCATTCGATGCATGGCGGGTGTCGTCAGTCATCTGGATTTAGAGTAGGCGGGATACGGCGGGGGTGGGCGGGATAGAGTGGGATAAACAAGGGGTTAGGGTCAAAATTTGGCGATTTTTCGAACGCGATTTGGATTTTAGAGTAAGCCCCGAAAACCGCCTCTGCGTCATTCGATTTTAGAGCACCAGCCCGCTCGCTTTTCCCCCCCGTACGGCCGGCCGAAACCGCCCGCGAGCATCTCTGCGGCGACGTCGCGGCCGTCGTTCAGCGACACGGCGGCGAGCGCCCGGCCGTACTTTTCCACCTGAACATTCCAAAGAAAAACCCTGCCGTCTTGAACAAGGCTGCGGAGGTGGTCGCGGGCGGCCAGCGCCGCGGCCTTTTCTTCTTCGCACCGCCCCTTGATTTCGGGGGCGTCCACGCCGGCCAGCCGGACGGCGGTGGTGACGGTGTGGCCCGGCCAGACCAGGGCTTGCACGGTGAGGCTGTCGCCGTCGTACACCGAAACCACATCGGCGGGTATCGGGCCCGGCACCTGCTGGGCGACGGCCGGCGCTGCGACGAATAAAGTCAATAAAAACAATGGCCTTATCATGACTAGCCCCACATATGTGTGAACTGGGGCGACCCATGACCATTAAAGCTTGTTAATTGACGCTTTGCAAAACAAATCGGCTGTCAATATACACCACGCCATCAATGGATAGATAATATACGCTAGGCATCACTTTACCAGACCAGCACTCCGCCACTGCTGGAACATCGTTGCCGAGCAGATTTCGTCCCCGTAGCCCTTCGCCACGGTCCCAAATAAATTTTAAAAACGCGCGCCCTTCCGCAATACCATCGTGGCGCGGGATCGTCGTCTTTTCAGGATCATGCATATACTTTAAGATTTCTATCTTACAGCGTTGAAAAGCCTGCTCATCAGGTTTTTCACGCATGTAGTCTTTTACGAGATCCGCGACATACAATCCGCCCAAGACCACGGCGAGGCCAAGGACAACCCTTAACGGAGAAACGTCAGCCTTCGCCGCCGGCTTCGGCGGGTTTGTCCAGTCGTTCATTGCTTTCCACCATCCGCAAAACGCGACGCAAAATGCGAGTTATATCAACACGTAAGCCGCGATTACGGCGATGGACGCGCACGCCGCCGTCACATATCGCCGTATTCTCATGCGCTTGCGGACACAACTCATTCCCTTGAAATGGCTTAATCTTTCCCAAGAACGATACGAATGCATGGCACGCCATATGCTATCCTGCCCGGACCCTGCTGCAGGGCGGGGCGGGCCGAGTCATCGGGGAGCGTTCCTTGCTAGTCGCTCAGTTTCCATGCGCCGCCAGCGCACGGAGCCCCGCCTCTTACTTCGGAGCCGCAATAAACGTACATACAACATCACAGAAAAGCAAGCTATCAGGGAAATAAATGGATGGAATAGCTGTTTTGATTATCGCTTCATTGCTTTCAACATCTTCCGATACGCCGAAATGCTAGGACGATATGCCGGATCAGGAAGGCAAGTCCTTGATTCTATTTCAATAACACTTTCCGTTACCGCGGCGAACTCTTCCGGCTTTAAGTCCCGCAGCCACCCGTCGGTTTTCGCGAGTTCATAGGCAAACCCGGCAGCCATCGCGCAAAAAGAGATTACTCGGCGGGGCAGCACGCTTTCGCTCCCCTCTTCATTTGCCGCTGGGCCAAAGGCATCGTACATAGAAGCCAACGGCTGTGCGGCCCGAGTCAGCGGAGCCGGCGCATCGCCGCGCATCGGACCATCCCCAAAGATCAGCCAATCTACTGAATATCCGGCTTCTTTCGCCAGAATTCCGGCAACGGAAGCGCGCGGCTCAGAAACGCCCGTAAGCCAGTTATTCAGCGTCGACAGGCCGATTTCGAAGCGCTCCGCCACGATCTTACGCCCCCCCAGTTCCCTGACGACTGTATCAAGCCTAGCCGGAAAATCAGTTTTCTGGACTTCGGAGTTCATGCCTCGAACTCCGAAATTTTGAAATCTCTAATATAACGAGACGGAAAAGTCAAATTTTGATTTAAGAACAATGCTATATGCGTGTTATCCACAGCGTGCGCATTTTCCCGAACTCCGAAATCATTTTTCTGTGGATAAGGGCCAGATTTCAGAATATCGCGCTTGCGAGTTCCTAAATCTGGTGTAACTATCCCTCTATATGAAGGGTGAAACGCAGGCTTAAACGCAGCCTCTAGCGCAGGTGTAAAGAGAGGGGCGTTCGGGCGTGCAGGAATCTGGGAAAGCATGAGCATGATCGATCCCCTTTTTCAGGAGGCGCCGCCGGAGGCGCGGGTTCCCGGCCCCTTCCGCAAGGAATGGATTTGCCGGAAATTGCTGGAGGACCACGGCCTGACGCTGGCGGCCTTCGCCAGAAATCTGGGGGTGTCGCGGTCGTCGGTGGTCAACGCGATGGAAAGCCCGTCGCTGCGGATTGAAGGCGAAATCGCCAAGCTGCTCAACGTCGACCCCCGTCAGTTGTTCGCTGAACGCTACGCCGCCAACGGCCAGCGCAAGCATCTGGTTCGCGGCGAGGGCTGGAGCGCCCACGCCGCTTAAAATCACCATAGTCCCGCCGACGGCGTCATGCAGCGTCAAAAATTTTTCGGCGGCCGGACATCCCCCAAAAAAGCGCATCGGCGCGAGGGCGTAGAAAATGGAACCATTGGGCAAGCGTCGCATCAAAATCGCCGACATCCTGGCCGACAACCGCCTGCGGGCGGTTGATCCGGCGTGGGTGGACATGCTGGTGGCGAACATCCGCGAATCCGGCGGGCTGAAAGTGGCGATCGAGGTGCGCGAGCTGAAGGGCGGCCCCGGCCACCCCCCGGCCTATGCGCTGATCGCCGGCGGCCATCGGCTGGCGGCGGCGCAAGCGCTGGGCTGGGCAGAGATCGACGCCGAAGTTTTCGCCTGCACCGTGGACGAAGCCCGGCTGCGCGAAATCGACGAAAACTTGATGCGGCATGAGTTGTCGCCGTTCGACCGCGCCGAATTTATGCATGAGCGCAAGCAGCTTCACCTGAAGCTGCACCCGGAAACGGCGCAGCATGCGGCCGGTGGGCATGGCAAGGCGCGGGGCGGCGTTTCTGCAAGCGACATCGTGTCGTTTGCAGCCGACACAGCGGAACGGCTGGGCTGGAACGTTAAAACCATCGAACGCGCCGTTTCCATCGCCGCCAATCTGACCGCCGAAAGCAAGGCGCGGATTCGCGGCACGGAGGTGGCGAAGTGTCAGGCCGATCTGCTGGCGCTGGCGAAGCTGGGGCCGAAAGAACAGGCGGCGGCGCTGGACGCTTACTTCGGCGGCGACGATTTCAAAAATCTGCGGGCGGCGATTGCGACGCTGGGCGACCGGCCGGCGCGGGAGCCCGACCACGCCGCCCGGCTGGTGACCGCCTGGATCCACGCGAACAAGACGGCGAAAACCGCGTTCTTGCACTTTATCAAGCGCGACGTGAACGGGATGGGTTGGCGGCTGGAGGAAATGGCCGCGCCGTCCCGGCCTTCCGGCCAAGAGGCCGAAGCGCCGGAAACCGCGACGCAAGGCGAGATCGCCGCGGCGCGGGTGGATGGGTATGGGGCTTATCAGGATGAAATCCCCCGCACTGGCAACCCCTATGGCGGTGCAACCCGCCGCGATCAGCAATTGGCGGCGGCGTGGCTGCAAGGCTGGGACGAAGCGGCGGAAGACAGCGAAGATATTCAAGAAAAGGAGCAAGCGGCATGAGCGACCTGCTGAAGGTCTTTGATCTGTTGAAAAACAACAGCCTGTCCGTAAGCGAGCAAGTCCGCCTGCAAATGCGTCTAGGGGACCTGCGAGCATTTCTCGGGTCCCCGGGCGATTGGGGGTACGGGACGAAACTCGGCGAACTCGCCCGGCTACTGCAGAAATTGGACCATGAAATTGAGGCGTGGGTGGGCGACGAAGAAGACGAAGAAAAGGAGGGATCAGCATGAGCGGGGATTCCATCTTTTTTGATGCTGAAAAGGTGCGCCGGGAAAATCGCAATAAGCTTGAACAGAACAGACGGTTGCGTCAGGAAGCTCTCAGTCGTCTCGGTCGCCTTCAGGAACATTCGTCGCCGCCATTTTTCGTATCGTCATCTGCAAACGATGAAGATGTTCAATAAGAATATCGTTCGGCGGAACTTTTGGCGTCTCGGCAATATCCCGGTTCAGACCTTCTGCAATCCCCTCCGCATGCCTTCGCAACACAAAATCAGTTTCAAAAATATGGCGAAGCACAAGGGTCTGTAGGGCGCGTAAGCGTCCATCAATGTCGGCGATCTGTTCAAAAATTTCGTCACGTTCAGACTTTTTCATGTGAACCCCCATCGGTTGTGTGGCAGCGCCGATGATAGGGCGGCGGCGGTCGGGAGTCTCCCGTTAAACGGGTTCCCGGTCGCCGCCTGAAATCCCCCCCCCCCGCCGCGCTGGTCCTCCCATTGGGCGCGGCGGAACTTGCCGGGCGGCGGTTTGAGACCGCTCCCATCGCCGCCCGGCTTTTTTTTGAAGGATGAACCCGATGAAGAAATTCAGCCATTTCCGGGGCGTCAATGATCTGGAGCCGCT
>CALGOL010000384.1 GCA_937960755.1 uncultured Azospirillum sp. | reverse complement strand
GCGCCGTCGTAGCGGGCGCGAGCGTTTTCGCCCTCCGCCCGGCGAACATCCGGGTCTAGCGCCAATGCTGTGGCGCGGATCAGAAACGCCTCGTCGTCGGCGACGCAAGCCTGCGGCCCGGCGACTGACGCGACGTCGCCGCGCGGCGACGTCACCACCGGCAGTCCTTCTCCCAGCGCGCAAGCGGCCCCGCCGCCGCCTTGGCGGGGCGGATTCAAGAAAGCGGCGCAGCGGCGAAACAGGCCGCGCACATCGGTGATGTAGCCCAGCGACAACAGGCGGTCGGCGTGGCGGGACGCTTTCAGCCGGGCGGGAAGCGAGGCGACGCCGCGCGCGAAAGCGACGACGGCCGCTTTGTTCGGCTCCGCCCGGCCTAGAAATAACTGACGCTGAATACACCAATAGACGTAATGTATTGTATCCGGGCTAGTGTGATTATTAATCATAAAACAGTAATGAATGACTGCCTCTATATAGTACAAGTTGCCACTAAGATGAAACAAAAGAGAATAAATTGGACAATATCGTCAGTAGGTTGCCGTTTTTTTAGCGATTCTGTTAATTTAATTCTAGAAGAAATCGGCCATTCCAATCTGATCGCCTCCGCCAATACGACGAATTCATTAATAGAATCTATGTCTGTTTTTTGCTATAAGGAATTCAAGCAGTTTTTCTTCCTGCGCCTTCATAGCCGTTTCGCTCATGGAACGCTTCTCGCCATGTTGAATTATCTATTGACGCGGCGTTTCACTGCGCCAGATAGCCGCCGTCCACCGGCAAACACACCCCATTGATCCAGCGCGCCGCGTCCGACAGCAAGAAGGCGACCGCGGCGGCGACGTCCTCCGGTTTGCCGAATCCCATGGGGTGGGCTTCGCGGATGCGCGCAAACTGTTCGGCTGTGGTGGTCTGGCGAAAACGCTCCATCATCTCGGTTTCCACCATCGCCGGGGCGACGCAGTTGACGCGGATGTTGTCGCGCAGCAACTCCATCGCCAAGCCGCGCGCCGCTGAAACCAGAGCGCCCTTGCTGGCGGAATAGACCACGTTGCCGGGTTGGCCGATGAAGGCCGCGACCGACGACACCAGCACCATCGCGCCGCCGCTTGCAGCGCAGCAGCCCTTTTGCCGCAGCCCGCGGGCCAGCGCCAAGGCGCTCAATAGGTTAGCGCGCATGACTTGATCGAAGTAGGCGGTATCGACGCTGCGCACCGGCTTCGACGATTGGGTTCCGGCGCAATGGGCCACGCCGGCCAGCGGGCCGCCATCCGTCGCCAGTACCTTGATCCAGCCCGGAATTTGGTCGCAGTCGGTCAGATCGAACGGCGCCGCGCCATGGCCATCCCCCGGCAGCGCCGCCAGGGTTTCCGCTAATCGCCCCTCGTTGCGGCCGTTGACGACAACCCGTGCGCCCAAGCCGGCGAGGGCTATGGCGCACGCCCGCCCAATGCCGGCCGACGCGCCGGTGACCAGGACGCGGCGGCCGTTGAAGGCGTAGTCGGGGATCATTCGTCGCCTTCGGGGTCCGGTCGCGCCATGCGCGCAAACCAGGCGGCGTGGAAGGCGTGGATGCGCTCCTCGCACCAGCCCGGCACGGCGGGGCGGTTCATCTGCTTGGTTCCGACATGGCAAGCTTCAGCGACGACGCGATCCTCATCCAGCACTTTTAGATTAAAGCCGGTGAGGTTTTCCTCCACCGCCCGGCGCAAGGCGCCGCCTTTGGTCTGCGGCTTGGCGGTTTCGCCCAAAAACAGCCGGAAATGCAGTGTGCAGGCGTCGGGGCCTTGCGGATCGTATGTCTGCACGCTCATCAAGCAACCATGCGTCAAGCCGATGGCGAGGTTGGGGAAGATGAAGAAATGGTCGTAATTCTGAAATTGCTCGCTGCGCGGCAAGCCGAGCTTGGTTCGCGCGCTGTCCCACCAAGCGGCGGATGGATCCGACAAGTGGGTCGTGCCGCGGGAGTGCTGTTTTTCGTACGAGCAGTTCCAGACTTTCTTGGTGAATTTCTTGAAGGTTTCCGGGTGGGTGGCGTCGACGTGATAGACCTCCAGCACCGTCTCCACCCCGGTCTTCCAATTGGCCGCCCAGGGCAGGCGCTCCTCGGCGATGCGGTCGACATATAGCCCGGACAGATGGTCGAGAACGGGGCCATAGTCGCCTAGATGCTCATCCAACGACGGCCCGCCCGGCTCCAGCCGGACGAAAACGAAGCGGCCGCGGGTCGCCACTTCGAAACGCCGCAGGCTCAGCCGTTCCTTGTCGGCCTTGTCGAAGCCGAAAAATTCGGCGTTGCCCGGCACGCCCACCAGCGCGCCTTCGCGGTTGAACACCCAGCCATGATAGGGGCAGTGAAGCTTACGGTTGCCGCACGGCTCCAACTGGATCTTGGCGTAACGGTGGGTGCAGACGTTGTGCAGCGCGCGCAAAGTCCCGCCGAAATTCTGCACCACCACCGACGTCCCTGCGATTTCCGCCGTGATGAAGTCGTCGGGTTGACCAAGATCATCGGTAAATCCGACGAACATCCAACATTTAGCGAAGATTTCCGCCGCTTCCCGGCGAAACACGGCGGGGTCGGAATAGCTTTGCGGGGGAATGACCAACGTCGGCAAGGGCCGAAAAGCGGTCAGGTGCTCCGGAGCGTCCATGTCGTCAGCCGTTTATCGGTTCGTTAAGATGGAAAACACTAGGATGATAGCGTTAATCTTTCGCCAATTATACGCCGGCATTTTTTCAGGAGCGCGAAAGCGGTGAAAACAATCGTCGAAGGCGTCCGCATCGCCGGATTTCGCGCCGTCACGCCGCGGGCTCGCCATTCCTATATCGAGACTCCGGCGCCTTTCACGGCGGAGGAGGCGGAAAAGCTGTTAGGCTCGATCGGCGTCCACTCCCGCCGGATCGCGCCGCCGCACGTCTGCGCCTCCGACCTCTGCGTCGCCGCGGCGGAAGGATTGCTGACGCAATTGGGCTGGCGCGGCGCCGATGTCGACGTGTTGATCTTCGTCTCGCAAGACCCGGATTACAATGTGCCGGCGACGTCGTGCGTCATGCACAAGCGGCTTGAGATGGCGCCCGGCGCCATGTGCTTCGACGTCAATCTTGGCTGCTCCGGCTTTGTATATGCTTTAATGACGGCCTCTAAGCTCTTGCAAGGCATGGAAAAGGGCAGAGCGCTGGTGCTGTGCGGCGACACCTCCAGCCGCCACCTGCTGCCCGATGACCGCGCCACCTTGCCGCTGTTCGGCGACGCCGGCGGCGCTTGCGCGCTGGAGGTCGCCGAGGGCGCGGCGCCCTTGCGCTTTGTGGTTGGAACCGATGGGACGGGGGCGAAAAACATCTGGGTCAAGGCCGGCGGCCGGCGTAACAGCCTTGTTCCCCCGCTGGAGCCGGTCTGCGCCGAAGAGCACGCCCGGCTCTACCGCGATTCCCGGCTGTCTCTCAACGGCGCGGAGGTTTTTTCCTTTACGCTCAGGGCAGTGCCGCCACTTGTTAAAGATACGCTGGAACTGGCGGGGTGGGGCGTGGAGGATGTCGATTGGTGCGTTATGCACCAAGCCAACGGCTTCATGCTGGAGCATTTGCGCAAGAAAACCAAGTTTTCGCCCGAACGTTTCGTCAACGACATGTACGACTTCGGCAACACCAGTTCCGCCTCCATCCCCTTGGCGATCAGCCATAAGCTGGGGGAATCGCTGGCGGGCGGAAACCGGCGGCTGTTGATGGCGGGCTTCGGCGTCGGCTGGTCGTGGGGGGCGCTGGCGGCGGAGGTCGGACCGATCCCCGCCCCCGAAGTGGTCGACCTGCCGGATGATTTTCCGGTGCTCACGCCGTGAGCGACGCCGCTCTGTTAAACCCGCTCAACCTGTCGGGCCGGCGGATTCTCGTCGCCGGGGCGTCGGCCGACAGCGACATTGGGTTGGCGATTTGCCGCATGCTGGCGGGGCTGGGCGCCCGGCTGGTTTTGGTCGGCCGCCGGGCCGAGCCGCTGGAGGCGACGCGGGCGCAGTTGACCAACCCCGACAGTCACCAGATCGCGCCTTTTGATCTGGCCGATCTCGACGCCATCCCGGCTTGGCTGAAGGGGCTGGCGGCGGAGGGCGGGGCCTTCGCCGGGCTGGTTCAATCGGCTTCCGTGCAGGGCTACACCCCATTGCGGCTGATAAATCGCGCGCAAATTGCAAACTATATGGATTTCAACGTCGGCGCCGCCTTGATGCTGGCGCGCGGCTTTCAACAAAAAGGCGTGTTCACGCCCGGCGGCGGATCGGTGGTGCTGATCGGCTCGGTCGCCGGCTTGGCCGGGCAAAAGGCCCGCGCGCTTTACGCCGCCTCCAAGGCCGCCTTATCGGCGACGGCGCGTTCACTGGCGTTGGAGTTGGCGGATAAGAACATCCGCGTCAATGTCGCGGCCCCGGCGGTGGTGCTGGGGGCCAAGGCGGAACAGCAGTTCGCCATGCTGCCGGCGGCGCAAAACGCCGCCTTGGCGGCGGCGCACCCGTTGGGCTACGGCCACCCGGACGATGTGGCGGGAGCGGTCGCATTTCTGTTGTCGGACGCGGCGCGTTGGATCACCGGGGTAACCCTGCCGGTGGACGGCGGGTTCACCGCGGGTTGACTGCGGGTTGACCGCCGCAGTTCAGGCGCGATGGTAAGGATGCCCGGCAAGTATCTGTTGTGCGCGATAAATTTGCTCCGCCAGCATGGCGCGGGCAAGCATGTGCGGCCAAGTCATGGCGCCGAATGATAAGAGGATGTCGGCGCGGTCGCGCACCGCTTGGGCGTGGCCGTCGGCGCCGCCGATCATGAAAACCGCGTCGCCAGCCCCGCCGTCGCGCCAGTTTCCCAGCAAGGCGGCGAAGCCGGCGCTGTCCATCGCTCGGCCGCGCTCATCCAACACCGCGACTTTCGCCCCGGGCGGCGCCACGGCCAATAGCGCGTCGCCCTCCAGTCGGGTTAACTCGGCGGGGGCGGCGCGCTTCTTGATGTCGATTTCCCGCAACGCCAGCGGCCAAGTCAGCCGCCCGGCGTACTCCTGATATAGATCGCGCAGCGGCCCCGGCTTGCAGCGCCCAACGGCGGCGATGGTCAGGCGCATCGGCCGGGGGCGGCTTAAAGGTCGGTCATATAAGGATTGGCGGGCGGCTCGTAGCGCGGCCCTTCGACGCCCCACATTTTTTCAATGTTGTAGAAGGCGCGGACTTCCGGTCGGAACAGGTGAACAATCACGTCGCCGGCGTCCACCAGCACCCAATCGCATTGCGGCACGCCTTCGATAGCGGATTCGCCATAGCCGGCGTTCTTCAGCTTGTCGCGCAGATGGTCGGCCATGGCGGCGATGTGCCGACCGTTGCGGCCGCTGGCGATAACCAGCGCGTCGGCGATGCTGGATTTGCCTTCCAGATCGATGATGACGACGTCTTCCGCCTGATCGTCGTCAAGCGACTGTTCGATCAAACTCCGCGGCGACGGCGTTTCGGCGGCGGCCGGGATGCGCTGCGGCGCGTCGGCGGCCAACTGGGCATGCGTACTTATGGTCCTAACCTCTTTGTCAAGTTGCCGATCCGGCTGCGATGGCGGCGCGGATCGCCGTCGACGAAGCTGGATGCAACGGATTGCGCATCAGGGTCCAGGCGGGCGGCTGTCGCCCCGCCAACCCTTTCGCGCGCCGCGGCGCCACCCTGCGACGGGCGTAGCGCCGGGCGGCCAAACCGCCCAGCGCGCTCACACCATACCCCGGACG
>CALGOL010000383.1 GCA_937960755.1 uncultured Azospirillum sp. | reverse complement strand
TTGAAAAGGTGGATTCCGGCCTTCGCCGGAATGACGGAGAAAAGTTAAGAACGCCGTCAAAACCGCAGATGTGTGAATACTGTAACCTTACATTAAGGGATTGCGAATGTCGGCGCTGGCTTACGATATCGACCAACAGGGGCGTCTGATTGAAACGCCCGCCCGGTTGACGCTGGTTTCCGGCGGCAAAGCCGCGCCGTCGCGACTGCCCAACATCCATTGGACCCCGCCGGCCCCCGATTGCATCGCGGTTGACGACAGCCGGGACGCGCTGCTGACGGCGCAGGGCAAGGCGGCGCTGCGCGACCGCTATCTGTTGCCGGGCGAAGGCTATCAAGCGCTGTTCGCCCGCGTCGCCGCCGCCTACGCCGACGACGAGGCCCACGCCCAGCGGCTCTACGACGCCATGTCGAAGCTGTGGTTCATGCCGGCGACGCCGATTTTGAGCAACGGCGGCACGACCCGCGGCCTGCCGATTTCCTGTTTCATCAACGGCGTGCCGGATTCGCTGGAAGGCATTGTCGGAACGTGGAACGAAAACGTGCTGCTGGCCTCCAACGGCGGCGGCATCGGCACCTATTGGGGCGGCGTGCGCTCCATCGGCGAAGCGGTGCGCAGCACGGGGAGCACGTCCGGCGTCATTCCCTTCATCCGGGTGATGGACAGCCTGACGCTGGCGATCAGCCAAGGCTCGCTGCGCCGCGGCTCGGCCGCCGTCTATATCGACATTCATCACCCGGAAATTGAGGAATTCCTCGAAATCCGCAAGGCGTCGGGCGACTTCAACCGCAAAAGCCTCAACCTCCATCACGCCGTCAACGTCACCGATGCTTTCATGGCGGCGGTGCGCGACGACCTGCCGTTCGACCTCGTCAGCCCCAGAAGCGGCGAAGTGCTGAAAACCGTCAACGCCCGCAGCCTGTGGCAAAAAATATTGGAGACCCGGCTGCAAACCGGCGAGCCCTATTTGCTGTTCAGCGACGCGGTCAACCGCGCCTTGCCCAAGCACCAGCGCGAGTTGGGGTTGAAGGTGACGTCGTCGAACCTGTGCTGTGAAATCACCCTGCCCACCGGCGTCGATCATCTGGGCAATGAGCGCACGGCGGTGTGCTGCCTCGCCTCGATGAACCTGGAAACCTGGGACGAATGGCGCGACGAGCCGGGACTGGTGGAGGACGTGCTGCGCTTCCTCGACAACGTCTTGACCCGCTTCATTGAAACCGCGCCGGAAGGCATGGCGCGAGCGGCTTACGCGGCGATGCGCGAACGGTCGGTGGGGCTGGGGGCGATGGGCTTCCATTCCTTCCTGCAAAGCAAGGGGATTCCGTTTGAAAGCGCGCTGGCCAAGTCGTGGAACTTGCGGATGTTCCGCAAGCTGCGCCGCGACGCCGACGCCGCGTCGGTTCTGCTGGCCCATGAGCGCGGGCCGTGCCCCGACGCCGCCGAACGCGGCATGATGGCGCGTTTCTCCCACAAGCTCGCCATCGCCCCCACCGCGTCGATATCGGTGATTTGCGGCGGGGCCAGCGCCTGCATCGAGCCGATTCCCGCCAATGTCTACACCCATAAGACTCTGTCGGGCTCCAATTCGGTGCGCAATCCCCACCTCGCCAAGCTGCTGGCGGAAAAGGGCGCCGACACTGCGGAAATCTGGCGCTCGATCATCGAGCATGAAGGCTCGGTCCAGCATCTGGAATGCCTTAGCGACGATGAAAAGGCGGTGTTCCGCACCGCGTTTGAAATCGATCAGCGCTGGATCGTCGAGTTCGCCGCCGACCGCGCGCCGTTCATCTGCCAAAGCCAGTCGATCAATCTTTACCTGCCGGGGGATATCGACAAATGGGACTTGCACATGCTGCATTGGACGGCGTGGAAGCGCGGCTTGAAGAGCCTCTACTATTGCCGTTCCAAATCGGTGCAGCGCGCCGCGTTTGCTGGCGTGGAGGGCGCCGGCGTGGAAGCCAAAAGCGCGGTCGCCAAAGCGGCCCCGCGCGCCGATTATGAGGAGTGCCTGGCGTGCCAGTAAGCCCCGACGCCAACCCGCTCGACCTGATCGGCAAGGGCCGGGTCGGCCTGCTCGACCCCAGCGGCTCGTATAATGTCGACCGCTACCCGTGGGCTTACGCCTATTGGAAAAAGCAACAGCAAGTCCATTGGATGGGCGAAGAGGTGCCGCTGGGGGAGGACGTCAAGGATTGGGCGTCGTCGCGGGTCAGCGAAGACGAGCGCAATCTGCTGACGCAGATCTTCCGCTTCTTCACCCAGTCGGACATTGAGGTTTCCGACAATTACCTCAAGCGCTACATGCCGATCTTCCAGCCTTTGGAAGTGCAGATGATGATGGCCGCCTTCACCAATATGGAGACGGTGCATATCGACGCCTACGCATGCTGCTGACCACCATCGGCATGCCGCAGACGGAATTCGCCGCTTTCCGCGATTATGCGGAAATGCGCGCCAAGGCCGACTACATGCACGCCTTCGGCGTCGGCACGGTGGGGGACGTGTCGCGCACGCTGGCGATGTTCGGCGCGTTCACCGAAGGCATGGCGCTGTTCGCCAGCTTCGCCATGCTGCTGAACTTCCCGCGCCACAACAAGATGAAGGGCATGGGCCAGATCGTCACCTGGTCAGTGCGCGACGAAAGCCTGCACTGCGAAGGGATCATCAAGCTGTTCCATGAATGGAATCGCGAGACCGGCGCGCTGACCCCGGCGGTGCGCGACGACATTCTCGACGTCGCCCGCACCATGGTCGGGCTGGAGGAGCGCTTTATCGACCTCGCCTTCTCCCTTGGCCCGGTGGAGGGCATGCGGGCCGAAGACATCCGCGACTATGTGCATTACGTCGCCGACTGGCGGCTGACGCAACTGCGCCTGCCCACCTTGTACGGCTACTTCCGCGCGGTGGACGGCGGCTACGAGCCGGTGAAGCCCCACCCGCTGCCGTGGCTGGTGGAGATTCTCAACGGCGTCGAGCACGCCAATTTCTTTGAACAGCGCGCCACCGAGTATTCCAAGGCCGCCAGTCAAGGGACATGGGAAGGGGTGTGGAAGGATTTTGACGGCGGGTCGTCGCGGCGTCGCGAAATTGACAGCCTTGAAACACGGCGATAGATTGCCGCCAGCGTGAAGGTTCCCCGAAGGCGTGACCGCCTAGGGGATTGAAAGGGATCACGGTGAGGGCGACCCGATAGGGGCCGAATCCGTGGCTGCCCCCGCAACTGTGAGCGGCGAGAGCCTCCCCAACGAAGCCACTGGATCCTCGCGATCCGGGAAGGCGGGGCGGTGGTGAC
This sequence comes from uncultured Azospirillum sp., assembly GCA_937960755.1. GTDB lineage: Bacteria > Pseudomonadota > Alphaproteobacteria > Azospirillales > Azospirillaceae > Azospirillum. The sequence continues at coordinate 8,501 of CALGOL010000383.1, read as the reverse complement.
GACCCGCGAGCCAGGAGACCTGCCCCACGCCGTCGCCAATCGATGAGCGGGGATCCTCATCGACAAGGAGGCTTCTTCCGAACGTGGCGACGTGTGTTTTCGCCATCCCGTTCGGAGTCTGGGTTCCCTCGATCTCCGCAATGGGTTTTCACCTCGCCGGTGGCGGACGTCCCGTGTCCGCCGATTCCCCGGAGATGCCGTTTTGGGCTGCGACGACGGCCGAGGAGATCGCATGTTCAGCGCCGACTGACGGTGTCCAGGTCCAACGGTCCCATCGAAATCGACTCGTGAGGGGAGCCCGTCATCTTTGTTTGGAGGACGTGTTGACCACCATCCCCGGCATCTCGATAACCGCCAAGCGCGGGGTTGGTCTGCCGAGGACCGTCGCCATACCCGGCCTGGGTCCCCGCAACGTGCGCTTCTTCATCGGCGGCATCGAGATGAGCGACCCCAGCCGGGTCGCTTCGGGCCGGACAACGCGGGCGGCGTGGTCAACATCACCACGAAACGCCCGACCGCGCCGTTTTCGGGGCATGCGGGTGTCGAATACGGCAGCTACGCGACCGCCCGCGGCTGGGGCTCGGTCTTGGGGCTTCAGGGGCCGTTCGAGTATCGGGTCTCCCTTTCCGGCGCCCATTCCCATGGCTACTCGGATTTCAACTACGTGAGCCGGTACGCGGTGACCGACGACGTCGAACTCTCCTTCGGCGCCGATGCGACACGCGAGAGCATGGAGCAGCACTCGCCGGGTTTCGCGTCCGCCAACCCCGACATGTCGTCGGATTTCTGGAAGAACGGCGCTTTCGATGGACAACCGTTCCTGTTGGCGTGGGAGCGGATGACGGATACGACCGAGCGGAGGAGGGAAAGCCTGTGACTGGACACGTGATCGAGGTATGCATGACATGTTCGGACGCCGAGACGCGCGCCCGTGGCGGTACGCCGCTCGGGCGCCGGTTCTTCGAGGCGTTGCGCGCCGAACCGGCGCCGGAGGGCGTGACCGTGCGGTCGGCGCCTTGCCTCGCCGTATGCGCGCGTCCCGCGACGGTGGCGCTTCGGGCCGCCGGGAAGATCGTCTACGTATTCGGCGGGCTGACCGATGGGGACGCTCCGGCGTTGCTGCGGTGCGCGGCGCTATATCGCGATGCGCCCGATGGGGACGTTCCGTATGGATCCCGTCCGCCGGAACTGAAGGGCAAATTGGTGGTTCGGCTTCCGGCGCTCGAGGAATGAGCGATCCGTTCACGTCGCGCGGGCCGGGGATCGGCTCGACGCCGGCTTCTCGGCGGGACGGCGGATAGCGTCCACTGACGTGGTGAAATCGTCGGCGTGATGATTGATGTTGATGGCGTTTCATTGAGCATTGGCGCGTCCGCGCCATGATTTCGGTCATGCTCGCGACGAACGCGCGGCGGTGGCGCGCTTGGCTTCGCGCCCACGAGGGCGCGGGACCTCAATGGCCCAATCAACCCGCCGAAAGTCATTCTTTCGGCGGGTTGATATTAATACATCCCCAAATGTTCACCTTCGTCACCCCGCCGCCAAAGCAAAACCCGCCGCCTCAAACCGTCGGCGGGCTTTTTTATGCCCAGCGGTCGCCGCGGCGAATGCGCCCGGCCAATTCGCCCGGAGCGGGCCGTCCCTCACTGTTATCGCCACGGCGTCATGCCAAGCGTCAGGAAAAGTTCCGGAACCGCCATGACGACAACGCCCGCGACGGCGAGCATCGGCCCGAACGGCACCTCCGCATCGGACGACAAGCGTCGGGAGAGCAGGCCCGGCAAGGCCAAGCCGACGCCGAAAACAGCGGCAAGTAAAACGACCGGCCCCAGCGCCCGCCAGCCTAGCCAAGCCCCCAGCGCCGCCAACAGCTTGGCGTCGCCTAATCCCAGCGCCGGACGACCGTAATATCGCTCCGACCCCCAAGATATCATGAAAAACAAACCATAACCGCCGATCGCGCCCAAAATCGCCGCTTCGGGCGATGCGAATGGATGAAAAAACACCGCCGCCGCCAAGCCCGCCCATAGCAACGGCAAGGTCAACGCATCCGGCAAAAGCCCGAATCGAAGGTCGATAGCCACGGCGGGTATTAAAAACCACACGATGACCGCCGCCGCCCACCCCTGCGCCGGATCGCCCAGCGCCGCCGCCAACCCGGCCGGCAGCACGGCGGAAAGCGCCTCCACCACCGGATAAATCAACGAAATTCGCTCGCCGCAGCCGGCGCAACGACCACGCAACAAAAGATAGCTCAGCAGCGGGATGTTCTCGGCGATACGGATTGGCCGCCGACACGACGGGCAATGCGACGGCGGCCACGCCAACGTCAGCGGCCGAGCGTCTTCTTCGCCGATCCGGTGCGCGGGGTTGTCGTCGGCCTCGATCATTAACGGCAAACGATGAATGACGACGTTGAGAAAGCTGCCGACCAACAGACCGCTAAATCCGATCAGCAACGGCGCCGGCGCGTCAAAGACGGAAAGCGGCCAGTTCATCGCCCTTCCTCGTCATTCTCAAGTTCTTGCAGGCGGTTTTCGTATTCCACGGCGATGCGTTCGCCCAGGGCCGCGTGTATGCCGTCCAGCAAGTCGCGCTCCATTGACGCATACAGCAGTTCATAAGTTTCCCAGTAGCGCGCCTTGCGCTGCATTGCGAACAGACCGGTAAACGAGCCGGAAGCTTCTAACCGGGCTTTCAGGTTGTCCGGGCGGAAGGTCTCGACCAAACCGCGGCCAGTGGTTTGGACCGCATTGACCATCGCCAACTCGTGCGCCCGCACGTCCCGCAAGGCGTCGCGAACCGCGGCGGGGCCATCAAGATAGTCAGGGGTTTTCGCCGCCAGCGCCCTTTGCAACAATTCTTCCTTTTTCCTGATAAATTTCAATGGGTTGTTGTCTTTTCCGACCTCCCACCGGGTGTTTGAAACGCCCAATAGGTCGCCGCGAATCGCCGAGCGGGCGTCGAGGACGGCGACAAGGCCGGTTAAGGCCTCGCCCACCAGTCGCCCGACCCGGCGCATGTCGTCAACGCCCCATGGCGCGCTGGGGGCCGGGATCCCCACACCCTGGAAAAACGCTGCGATCAACGCCGTTTCGTCGCCTGCGCTTGGCGGCGGAGGGATAGGCGAGGCGGGGTCGACCATGCTTATCGGCGGTGCCGGCTCGATCACATTTTCCGCGGCGCCCGACCGAGGAAGAAAATCGTCTTCAGCGCAAACACCTGCTTTTTCGTCGGCGTCTGGCGCTGGCGGGGGAGCGGGCGGGGGATCGAAGATGTCGTCAGGAAGGTCGTGTAACGGCGGCTGTCGGGGTGGGGCAAGCGGGCGATTGACCAGTGTTTCGTCCAATTCGTCGTCCCAATCGTCGCCAATCACGCCCCCGGCGGCGGCGGCGGGAGCGAAAGGAACGTCAGCTTCTTGAGCGACCAGCGGCGGCGGCGCGAAATAATGCGCATCCGCCGGCGCATGGTCGTCGGCGGTCGGCGGGCTTCCAAGCGGCCAAGCTTTTTGCGCGCCTAAGTTAATTAACGGATCGTCGTCGTCATCACCCCACGATAACTTCGCCCCGCGGGGCAGTTGGGCTGTCGGCGGCGCGGAATCCATCGCAAACATGTCGGGGAACGCCTTGGCGGCATTGTCTTCGCCGAACGAACGATGGAACGCTGGGGGCGGACGGGGCGTCTCTTCATCGGAAAACAGCGCGCTGAATCGCGACAATTGCGCGTCGGGTTGTTCATCCGCCAAGCGTATCTCAATAACGTAACGGCTGATCCGCAAACAGTCGCCGGCGCCTAACCGTCTTGACCGACCTTTTCCCAAAGGAGATTTTTCATTGTTGACCAACACGCCATTGGCGCTTTGGTCATGCACGACGCAATTCTCGCCATCCGCCTCAATGACGCAATGAAGGCGAGACACGGCGGGATCGTCAAACATGACGTCATTGTTCGGCGCCCGCCCAATGCTGATCTTTCCCTGCTTGAGAGGGACATCCGACCGTTTCAATGAAACGGCGGTTTCTCCGTCGACGATCCGCAAAGTCAACATTAGTAAACATCTCCGACGGGCGGGGGCGAGGATTGAAGCGTCGGGGCCAACGGCGGCGTCTTGCCGATGTCTCCAAAATCAACGTTTTTTTGCCGTTTCAGCAACCGCTGCGCAACGTAGAGCGGCGACGGGGCGGAATCGTCAGAGAGCGGCATCCGCGCCACCGCGCCGCTGAGAAATCGCCCCGTCGGGGCGAACGCGGCGCCGACCGGCCCGCTCAGCTCCGTCATGGCGCCGCCGGTCGCCGCCAACATGTCGCCTATTTCTCTCGCCGCGGCGGCGGCGACGGCTTCGCGCGTCAAACCCTGACCGCCATTCTCCACCAGCCCGGCGATCGTCTTTCCCAGCCGTGCGGCGGAAGCGGCGGCGACGGCGGCTAAGCCGGCGGGAAGATCCTCGACCCCGGCTTCCATCAGCCCACCAAAACCGTCGGCGCGCCGCCGACAATGACGCCGCCGTGAGCGGTCCTGTCCCCCATGCGCGCGGCGAACCGCCCGCCGATAATCACTGACGTCGAGCCTTTCACCACCACATCCGGCGGACCGGCGCAAACGCACATGTCGCCGACCGCCGCCGCCGGCAGGTAAGCGATTATCACCGTCGGCGCGCCGGGACTGACGATGGGGCCGCCGACATGGGGAACCGGGCCGGTGGACATTGGACACACATGCATATCGGTTAGTCGGGCGGCTGGCGGCATCACAAGTTTCCTTTTCACGAAGCCCGCGCAGGGTTGCGCGTCGCCGTCCGCGCATGAAATGGCCTGACGGGTCATTTCATCTGCGCGGCGGCATAACGGACCGGGCGCAGGGCGCCGTCGATCAACTGAAAGCTGATTAACCCCTGCGCATCTTCATCCTCCATCAAAAATGCGTCGATATCGGTGAACATGGCGGTCAACTGTTCCGGCTCGCCGATGGGGAGGAACAGCCGTAAAACCCGCGGATCGTAGAAACGGAACATAATCGTTTGGCCGCTTTCGGTGGCCGCGACGGTGAAGCGGCGCATCCGGCGGCGCACCGCCTGAAAATCCGCCGAGGCGCGCAAAAAAATTCCCCAGCTTTTGCCCCAATTCTCAATAGTCAACCAGCGGACGAACGGCGCATCGGCCTGAAGTCTGATGAGATACGGGGCGACATCCGCCAGATTTTCAGCAGCCTGCCCTTGATAAAGCGACATTATTTCCAATTCGTCTTGGTGCGCCGCCAGCGCCGGGTAAATCGACGGGTCGCGGGCGGCGTCGATTATCATATACGTGCCGCCATCGCCGACGTCGCCCAACAGATGGTGGGCGATCAACCGGCTGACGGCGTTGGCGTCGGGGACGGTCGACAACGGCGTTATCCTTTCCCTTGGCAGATTTCACAACCGACGGCGCCGGATTTTGCGCCGGCCTTCATCGTTTCAACCTGAGCTAAAACCACCGGCGGACGACCGGGCGGCGGCGCCGGCAACCGGCGTTTTTTGGGCGGGGTCACATTGTGGCCGGGTTTGGAATCCGTGGCCGCCAACGCCTTTTCCGGTTTTTCAGGAGAGGCGGAAAGCCCGGCAGGCGCGCCGCCAGAGTTAATGAAGACAAGGTTTCCTTTAATGAAGACGCCGGCGGGATTTATTGTAATAAAATTTCCGCCAACTTTCAAACTAATCGACACGCCGGCTTCTATAACGGTATTAATGCCGGACTTATGCACAAAATTCATGCCGATTTTTTCATTAACATCTTGATCGACGGTCAAAGAAAATCCACCATTTATTTCTTCGACATGATCTCCACCGACTATTTCGTGACGTGACTTTAAAACATGCTCGTGGGATTCGCCGCTAACATGGAGATGGTTGTCAGCGCCAACCCAATCCCGGCGCTCGCGCTTAACTCTGGAATGAAAATCCCTTTCAGCGCGGATGAAAATTTGTTCCTGACCCGCCCGGTCCTCGATGCGCAGTTCATTATAACCGGTCCCCGATGGGGATGATCGGGTGCGCAGCACCGTGCGCGTTTCGTCGGGTTTCAGTTCATAGGCGGGCATGGTTTGGGCGTTATTGACGCATCCCGTCACCAACGGGCGATCAGGATCGCCGTCGATGAACGAGACGATCACCTCCATCCCGATCCGCGGCACGGTTGTCGCGCCCCAGTTCTTGCCCGCCCAAGCCTGGGCGGTGCGAATCCAGCAGGCGTCTTCCTCCTTGCCGCCCCGGCGGTCCCAGTGAAACAAGACCTTGATGCGGCCATAACGATCGACATGCACTTGCTTGCCGTCGGGTCCGATGACGAAGGCTGTCTGCACGCCGTCGATGCGCGGCTTCGGGGTCGTTTTTTGGGGGCGAAAAACGGTTTTTCCGGGAATTGACGTGAAGCTGTTTTCATAATTTTCAATGTTTTCGCCAGAGTTGGCGAAGTAGGAGGCGTTTGTCGCAAAGTGATGGATTTCAGTGATCGCCCATTCCTTGCCGTCTTCGCTGGGCGCAAAATGGCGTGTTATCGAAAAAACGCCGCCGGCGAAAAGGGCGGCCGCGGATCCATGGCCGGCCGCCGTGTCATGCGTCCATTCATCGCCCTCCATCGCCGTTCGCACGGCGCAGGCCCCTTGGGACTTGTTCTCATAACGCCCCGGATAGAAAAAACGTTCATATTTGCTAATGGTGGGAAGATCGATGCGGGTTTTGATTTCCGCTTTCAAATCATCCTGCGGCGTCTCAAAGTTATAGTCGCACGATGAGTTTTTACCGGTTACAAACTTATGCCGATGACGCCATGAATTGATGCAATGTTTTGTGTTGCCTGGCGAAATCTCAAAAGAACTCGGATTGCATTTTCGGTATGAAATAGAAGAGTCGCCAAATGTCAGGACGTGGCTGCCATTTTTGTGTACAAAATAATAAAAAATCCCTTCTTCTTCACAAATTCTGGATATAAAATCAAAATATGATTCATTATACTGAACGCAGTACTCTCTCTTTTCATATTGTGACATGAGCTTGCTAAAGTCGACGTCGCCAATATCGTACTCATTAAAGATTAATGATATTATTTCCTTAGCATTTTTATTCTGGAAAATCCGGCAGTCGCGGGTGTGACTCAACATCTGGAACGACGGCGTTAGCCGCAGAATGTAACGGCGATAGCCATAGCCGGCGTTGTCGCCCCCAGTGACGCTGTCGATCAGCCCGTTAACATATCTTAACGCGCCGTCGCCCTGGCCGACGTCCAAGGTGACGGTGGCCGCGGAGCCGACCAGCGCCGAAGCCTTGATATCGATGTTTTTCGAAATCGCAGTCAACTCGAAGGAGAACGGTGTCGATAGCGCTTCGGTTCCGGTCAGCTTTTCCGCCAGCAACACATCGGGGCCGAGAGCGGTGGTCACCGTGACCAGTCGGCCGGCTTGCCTGAATTCAACGCTCATGGGGTCACCTTGAACTCACATCGGGGCCGAGAGCGGTGGTCACCGTGACCAGTCGGCCGGCTTGCCTGAATTCAACGCTCATGGGGTCACCTTGAACGGCGTGGGGTCAAAAGCGCTCCAGTCTCCGGTCAGCATGCCGGCGAACGCGGCGGGCGGCGGCATGCCCAAGCCGGACAAGCCGCCGGGAGAGCGGGCGTCGGGAGTGCGGGCGTAGCCGCGCCAGACGCTTTCCCGTTCTGATGGCGGGGCGGCGGAGAATGCGGCGACATCCGCTTCCAGACGGCCGTGCAGTCGATCGGTCGGCGAAACGCCGGCGCTCGCGTCGCGGGCGGCGGCCTCCAGAACGGCGAAAACAGGGTCCTCGCTTGGAAAAACGTCAGGAGAGGCGGGCGCCCCGTCATTTGATGCCGGCTCACCCATGAACAGACTCATCGGTGAGCTGGTAAAGCCCGGGCGGCGGTATGACAGGTAACGAATCAGCAGGACCAAAGGAAAGCGACGCCCGGCTTGGTCAGCGCTGGGAATAACGACGCCGCGAACCGGCCACTCGCCGCAAGCCCCCGCCGGCATGGCGAACCGCCAGCACGGGGCTCGTTCCCATGCCGCGGCGCTAGCGTCGCCCAGGGCGGCGATGCTGTGGGCGGTCGCTTCTTCCATCCAGTCGTGCAAAAGATCGGCGACGGCGCGGGGCAAGCCGCGGCTGATGAAATCCCGATGGGCCGGCGTTTTGCCGTATAGCCCGACGTTCATCACGGTGGCGTACGTCACAGACGCGGCGGGCATCGGAACTCCTCCAGCTCCCTGGCGATGGTCAAAGGATTGAGAGAACTGCCCGCCGTCACGTCGAACGCCGCGCCGACGCCGCCGACGCCAAGGGAGAAGGAATACTTGCCGTTGTCGCGTCCGCGGGAGGAGCCCGCGCGCAAGAGGCGATAGAACGCCCAAGGCCCGTCGCGGTTGACCATGGGCGGGGGAACAGGCGACGCGGGAACGGGCGATGGCGGCGCCACGGCGAGCGGCGCCGCGACCGTTGGCGGAACCGCGCTGAC
>CALGOL010000382.1 GCA_937960755.1 uncultured Azospirillum sp. | reverse complement strand
GACGCCGCCGCGCTCGCTGGCGGTGTCGGCGGAATCGCCGGTGTTCCGCCGCATCGCCGCCGCCGGCCACGCCGATTTGCTGACCGTCGAACGCGAACGCGACGAAAAGAAAAACCGGCTAAAACGCGACATTGCGGTCGATGATGTGCGGCGCATCGCTCCCTTCCTGCACATGACGGCGGGAGAAGGCGGCTGGCGGGTGGCGATCATTGACGGCGCTGATCGCATGAATTCCAATGGCATGAACGCCATTCTTAAGATTTTGGAAGAACCGCCGCCACGCGCCCTGTTGTTGCTGGTCAGCGACAATCCCGGCGGCATGCTGCCGACCATCCGGTCGCGCACCCGTAAACTGGCGCTTAATCCATTATCGGAAGAATGTGTTGTAAGTCTTTTGAATCATTATCGTCCTCAACTTGCCGATCATGATCGGGCCGTGCTGGCGCATCTGGCCGAAGGCTCCATCGGTCGGGCGGCGGCGCTGGCCGACGCTGGCGGCTTGACGCTGTATCGCGACATGTTGGACCTGCTGTCCCGCTTGCCGCGGCTCGACCCGGCGGCGGTGCAGGCGTTTGCGGAGAAGATCGGCCGCGCCGGGGCGGATGAGCTGTACGAGACGGCGACCGATCTTTTGACCTGGTGGCTGGCCCGGCTGGCGCGGGCGCTGGCCGTCGGCGCGCTGCCGCCGGAGACCGTGCCGGGGGAGGGCGCTTTGATCGCGCGATTGGCCGCGGCGGGCGGTCTTGAACGTTGGATGCAGGTATGGGAAAAGACCGCCCGCGAGTTCGCCCGCGCCGAAGCCGCCAATCTGGACAAAGTCTTAGTTGTCGCGTCCGCTTTGACGGCGCTAGAATCCGCCGCCGCCTGAACCCATTTCATTGTCTCACGCCGAAGTTTGGAGCATTCGCCGATGTCCGGGGAAAAGACTTTTTACATCACGACCCCGATTTATTACGTCAACGACGTGCCGCACATCGGCCACGCCTACACTACGCTGGCCTGCGACGCGCTGGCGCGCTTCAAGCGGCTGGACGGCTTTGACGTGCGTTTTCTCACCGGCACCGACGAACACGGCCAAAAGGTGGAGAAATCGGCGCAGGCGGCCGGCGTCGCGCCGCAAGCCTTCACCGACAAGGTGTCGCAGAACTTTCGCGACCTCGTCGGGGTGATGAATTACACCAACGACGACTTCATCCGCACCACCGAGGACCGGCATAAGGCCGGCGTGCAGCATTTGTGGACCAAGCTGGTGGAGGCCGGGGAGATTTATCTCGGCGGCTATCAAGGCTGGTACTCGGTGCGCGACGAGGCGTTCTATGGCGAAGATGAGCTGACCACCACGCCCGGCGGCAAGAAGATCGCCCCCACCGGCGCCGAATGCGAATGGGTCGAGGAGCCGTCGTATTTCTTCCGGCTGTCGGCGTGGCAGGATCGTTTGCTGGCGTTTTACGAGGCTAATCCAGATTTCATCATGCCCCCCGGCAAGCGCAACGAAGTGATTGCGTTCGTCAAGAGCGGGCTGAAGGATTTGTCGGTCAGCCGCACCACCTTCAAGTGGGGCGTGCCGGTGCCGGGCGACGACGCGCACATCATGTACGTCTGGCTCGACGCGCTGGCCAATTACATCACGGCGCTGGGCTATCCCGAGATGGAGGAGGGCGGGCTCTATAAGCGCTACTGGCCGGCCCTGCATATGGTGGGCAAGGATATTCTGCGCTTCCACGCGGTCTATTGGCCGGCGTTCCTGATGGCCGCCGGCTTGGAGCCGCCGCGCCGCGTCTTCGCGCATGGTTGGTGGACCATCGAGGGACAAAAGATGTCCAAGTCGCTGGGCAACGTGATCGCGCCGGAAACGCTGGTCAACACCTACGGCCTGGACCAGACGCGCTATTTCCTGCTGCGCGAAGTGCCGTTCGGCAACGACGGCGACTTCTCCCACAAGCAGATGGTGGCGCGGATCAACTCCAATCTCGCCAATGATTACGGCAATCTGGTGCAGCGCGTCTTGTCGATGATCGGCAAGAACTGCGGCGGCGCGGTTCCGACGCCGGGGGCGTTCATCGAAGCCGACGATAAGCTGCTGGGCGCGGCCTACGGACTGCTCGACGCGGTGCGCGTTGAAATGGACGTTCAGGCTTTCCACCGGGCGCTGGAAATCATCTGGAACGTGGTGGGCGACGCCAACCGCTATGTCGATGAGCAAGCCCCGTGGGCGCTGAAGAAAACCGATCCGGCGCGCATGGCGACGGTGCTGTACGTGCTGGCGGAAACCATTCGTCATCTCGCCATCCTGACGCAGCCGTTTATGCCCGCAGCGTCGGCGGCGATCTTGGCGCAGTTGGCGTTGGGCGAGGACCGCCGCGGTTTTGGAACGCTGGGGGCGGGCGGGGCGCTGGTCGCCGGAACGCCTTTGCCCTCGCCCCAGGGCGTGTTTCCGCGCTATGTTGAGCCAACGGAAGGTTAATCGAGCGGATTAAGCTGCAATAACGGCGACGCTGCGTAAACGGACGACGAAAATGCTGGTCGACACCCACTGCCACCTTGATTTTCCTGATTTCGCCGAAGATCTCGACGGCACGGTGGCGCGGGCGCGCGCCGCCGGGGTGGGCTGCATGGTGACGATTTGCACCCATCTCGCTAAGTTCGCCCAGGTGGCGGCGGTGGCGGAGCGTTATCCCGACGTGCTATGCACCGTCGGCGTTCACCCGCACAACGCCGGCGAGGAGTTGCATTTCGCCGACGAGGCGGCGCTTGTCGCCGCCGCTCAGCACCCCCGCGTCGTCGGCATCGGTGAAACCGGGCTTGATTACTTCTACGATCACAGCCCGCGGGACGCCCAGCAAGAAAGTTTCCGGCGTCATATCCGGGTCAGCATGCAGACCGGCCTGCCGATCATCATCCATACCCGCGACGCCGACGCCGACATCATGCGCATCGTTCGGGAGGAGGCCGGCGGGGCAGGGGGCGTGACCGGGCTGCTGCATTGCTTTAGCTCCACCCGCCAACTCGCTGAAGAAGCGTTGGAATTCGGCTTTTATTTGTCGTTGTCCGGCATCGTCACCTTCAAAAAAGCCGACGAACTGCGCGCCATCGTCAAGGATGCGCCGATTGATCGACTGCTGGTGGAGACCGACGCGCCGTATCTGGCGCCGATCCCGCACCGCGGCCGACGCAATGAACCCGCCTTCGTCGCCGACACCGCCAAAGTGGTCGCCGCGGCGAAGGGCGTTTCACCGTCGGAACTGGCCACCGCCACCACCGCCAATTTCTTCCGCCTGTTTCCCCGCGCCGCAGCGTTAATGGCCGGCGGTCAACTGGCGGCGGAATAACAAAAATGACGCAAGCCTGCATGCGCGTCGTCATGCTGGGCTGCGGCGGGTCGGAGGGCGTGCCGGTCGTCGGCGGCGGGCCCGGCGGCAATTGGGGCGATTGCGATCCCGATGAACCGCGCAACAACCGCACCCGTGTCAGCGTGCTGGTGGAGGTCGGCGACAAGTCTTTGCTGATCGACACCTCGCCCGATTTGCGCCGACAGTTGATCGATAACAACATCCAGCGCATCGACGCCGTGCTATGGACGCACGCCCACGCCGATCATTCGCACGGCATCGCCGATTTACGGGAAATCTGCCGGATGCGCGGCGCGGCGCTGGAAGGCTACGCCGCGCCCGAACATCTGGAAGAGCTTAAAGCCCGTTTCGGCTATTGCTTCAAACCGCTGGAGCACGGGGCGTATTATTACCGCACGGTGATCGAGGCGCACGCCTTCACCGGGCCGTTCGTCGCCGCCGGCGTGGCGGTGACGCCGATCTTGCAGGATCACGGCTACGGAACGTCCTATGGCTTCCGCATCGGCAATTTCGCTTATTCCACCGACGTCGTGCGTATGGACGAAACGGCGTTTGCCGCGCTGGAAGGTCTGGATTTGTGGGTTGTCGATTGCGTGCGCGACGGTCCCCAACCGCATCCCACCCACGCCACCTTGCCGCTGGCGCTGGAATGGATTGAACGCCTGAAGCCGAAACGCGCCGTCTTAACGCATATGAATCTGACGCTGGATTACCAGAGCTTGCGCCGCCGCTTGCCGCACGGCGTCGAGCCCGGTTTTGACGGCCTCACCGTTCACCTCAGCTATTTTCCATAATCTTGATTATACGTTATTTATCCGTATCAGACGGGCGAGAACAGTGTCCGTAACATATCTCAACATTTTGGCCTTTTCTCGTCACCCCCGCCATCGCGGAGGTGACGAGAAGAAAAGCTGGCTCAGCGCGCGCCGATCTCCAGCACCCGCTCAACCGCGCTCAGGCCGTTACGGCGCAGCGCGCTGCGAACATCTTCCAGCGCGCCCCAATGGCTGCGCCCATCAATTGCCGTCAAGGCGCCGCCGTTCAGCACCACGAAAACGCCAGAGCGCTTCATATTGACGATCCTCATCATGGCCCCTCTCCTCACCAAGAATTTGATCGGTTTTTTAATAAACACCGAGCTCGCCAACCCGCCCGACGAGCCGACGCCCCACCCTCCCCGTTATACAGGTTGCGCGGCGCATCAATTGTTCATGCATCGGATGACTAATACTTATAGGGGCTAAGGGTATCGGTCAAGTTATTGTTATTAAACAACTAATGTGATTTTATCTCAAATAATGGACATTATCTAAACATTCAGAGAGTCTTAACTTTCCCCTCGGATCCCGCGCAGCGCTAGCGCCGTTAACACCTTGTCTTCAAGCTGATCTGGCGTGAACGGCTTAGCGATGTATCCTGATACGCGATATTCAAGCGCTTTATGGACAGCCTTTGGTGTCGCCAACGCTGTCACCATCAGGAACGGCAGCTCCGGTTGCGCTTGGCGCACGTGGCGCAAGACCTCAACCCCGCTTAGCCGCGGCATCATCCAGTCACAGATAATCAGATCAAGTTTTTGATTTTCTTGTTCAAAAAGCTCCAGCGCCTCTACGCCGCATTTGGCGGAAACAATTTGTGCGACCCCCAAATCTTGCAATACTGATTCTACAAAATTGCGGGGCCCATCTTCATCATCCGCCACCAGCACCTTTGAGGCCGACAGATCGACAAAAGAGCTGCCCACCGCAGCCAGCGCGCTACGCAGCCAGGCGGTGCGCGCCAAGCGCACTTTCGGCCCTTCGCCGCCAAGCAGGAAGGCGCGTATGAAGCGCGGCCGGTGGGTTTGCCGATGCAGCGCCCGCGCCACCGCCGTTTTGGTTTTGCCCTCACAAAACGCTTTTTCCGCCGCAAGTTTGGCGATGTCGAGCACCAGATCCGGCGGCGCGTCCTCCTTGCCGGTCAAACGCCCTAAAATCCGCTGCGTACGGAGAAAAGCCGCCTGGATGTCGTCCAGCATGCCGGCCATCGCCTCGCGGTCGTGCTCCAAGAACACCGACGCGTTGACGAGGCGCTGCACTTCGGCGACGCCCTTCAGCTTGTCCTTTTGGTCTTTCCAGCAGTCCAACAGCCGGCCGGCGAAATCTCGTGACGCGAAAAACTGCTCAATGTAAGCGTTGATGGCGCGTTCGGCGGTAATCGGCAGCGGCAGCTTTTGCAGCATGAACAGGGTGCGCAGCTTTTCGATCATCGGCCGGCCGCGCAGCATTTCGTGCAACGCATCCTCATTCACCAGCAAGGCGCCGCGGCGTTGCAGCGATTCTTCGATACGGTCGCCGCCGATGAAGCCGTCGTTGTTGCGCAGTCGTCCGGCGATTTCCGCCAGGGTCATCAACTCGCGCTGGATGGCTTCGATGCCGAACAGATCGCCCATGCTGGCGATGGTGAAATGATTCGGCCGGCGGAGTTCGCGGACAAACGCCCGCGCCAGTCCGTCGCGCAGTTGCGGCATCGGCCAGCGCCGCAACAGCTTATCGAGCCGCCGCAAGGTCTGCGGCGCATCGTCGGCCAGCGGCATGTCGCCCGCCATCAGCGTGACAATGTATCCGACCGTGCGGCCGAACGGCGCGTCGCCGGTGATGGAGGCGAGCGCGCTTTCGGCCGCCATCATCTCTCCCAGAACGCCATCCGCCATCGCCAGCGGCCGAGCGTCTTCCTTTGCGGTTCCGGCCAACGTGGTCAGCGCCGAAGCGCGTTCGGCGTAATTGCGGTTCGGCAGGATATGGGCGACCAGCGCCGCTTCGGCCAAAAATCCCCCCAACTCCGGGTCGGGGCCGGCGGCCAGTCGCGCCAGTTCGTCTTCCCACGTATCCGGCGTCAGGTCAGGCGGCGGATTGTCTTTGATCCGCTCGCGGGTGACGCGGGCGATGTCGTTGACCAGCCCGTTCAGGGTTCCTTTGCGGCTGCGCGACCGCTCCACCTGCTGAAGGATGCCGACAAAGACCGGGATATTCGACAAGGTTTGCTGATGTCGGGCGGAATGCAGCAGTTCCGTCGGGGTCAAGGCGTTTTCGTTCAAGAAACGCCGGCAGTACCGCCCAATGGCGCGGCGGGCGGTCGGCGCGTAAAACTCCGCCGCCGTCTGACAGTCGACGCCGACATCGCCCTCCCCTTCTTCAAGGTGGGTTAGCGGATCGTCTAGTTCAGCGGCGTCGGTCATGAGGTTATCGCATTAGGCAAGATGAGACTGTGGAGACGTGGCGGCGCGCGCCCGCGCTATTCCCGTATCAACGTTCGCACCGCCTCCACCAACCGCTCAGGATCAATCGGTTTCATCAGCAGCTTCCAGCCCGGATGCGCTTGCAAACCGGCGGCTTTGTCGCGCGAGGCGTAGCCGGTCAGGAAGAGGATGCGCAGTTCCGGGTTTCGCTCCGCCAGCGCATGCGCCAAATCCGCCCCATTCATATGGGGCATCGAGATGTCGGTCACCACCGCGTCGAACAATCCCCCAGCCGCGTCGTACTTTTCCAGAGCATCCACGCCGTCCACGGCTTCCGTGACGTCGCAACCCGCCTCCTCCAGCGTCAGGCGCAAAAACGCGCGCACGGATTCTTCGTCGTCAACCAGCAAGATGCAAGCGTTCTCGCCGTCGTCGAGCATCGACTCCTTACCCGCCGCGGCCTGCGGAACGGGCGTCGACGCTTCGGGCAAATAGATGGAGAACACCGCGCCGACCCCGACTTCGGTTTCAAGTTCAATGACGCCGCCCGCCTGCTCCACCGCGCCGTAAACCATCCACAGCCCAAGCCCGGTGCCTTTTCCCAAGTCTTTGGTGGTGAAGAACGGCTCCCATATGCGGTCGCGCACGTCGTCGGCGATGCCGCATCCGTTGTCCGCCACCCGCATCAGCACGCAAGGCCCGCTCGGCAGCTTATCCAGCCGACGGCGCATATCGTCGTCGGGTGCGACGCGATCCAGCGTGATCGTCAGCGCGCCGCCGTCCGGCATGGCGTCGCGGGCGTTAATCGCCAGATTGAGCAACGCCTGATTAAGCGTCACCGGATTGGCGACGGCGTAGAGCGGATCGACGCGGATGTCGAGATCCAGCTCGACGCCGGCGCTGATGAGCGGTTTAAGGAAAACCCGCATATCCCGCACCATCGCCGCCAGTTCGACGGTTTCCAGCGCATCGGTGACGCGGCGGCGAGAGAAGTCGAGCAGTTGACTGGTCAGCGCGGCCGCCCGGTCCGACGCCTTGGCGATCTCGCGCACGCAACTGGTCACCCGCTTCACATCGTCGGGGTGGCGTTCGGCCAAGCGAGCGAACCCGCCGATGGCGGTCAGCATGTTATTGAATTCGTGCGCCACGCCGCCGGCCATGCGGCCGACCGCCTCCATTTTTTGCGAGCGCTGCAATTCGGCCTCGGCGCGGCGGCGCTCGGTGATGTCATTGAACACCAGCAGCAAGGCCGGGTCGCCGCGGAACGCCGCCGGGTAGGCGCCCAACTCGATGTAACGGCGCTCGCCCGACGGCCGCACCACGGCGCACTCCAGCCTCAAGCCTTGGCGCTCAATCTCTCCCGACAAGGCCGCCTCCAACGCGTCGCCTTCGTCGAAAAACGGCGCCAACCGCGCCCCCTCCAGCCCGCCGCGACCGGCCGCCTCCCCCGCCGCCAACAAGCCGCCCTCGCCGCTCAGGATCAAGGCGGCGGCGGAGTTGGCGAAACGAATGGCGCGACGATCCCAAATGGCGATGCCGTAGGGCGCCAACTCGACCAATTGCCGGTAGCGCACCTCACTTTCCCGCAATTGGTTGATGGTGCGCAGCCGCTCCATTTCCGCCGCGGCGCGAGCCGCGAAGACTTGCAACAGGTTCTCAACAAACGCCGCTGCTTCCAACGGTTTGCGTCCGATCACCGCAATGTGGCCCAACGGCCGCCCGCCGCTGTCGAACAACGGGGCGCCGCAATAGCTTTCCGCCCCCAACGCCGCCAGCCGGGCGTCGTTGGGAAACAGGCCGCGCACCCCGCGCGAAAAACGGCACAGCGACCGCCCCACCACCCGAGCGCACGGCGTGCCTTCAAGCGCGTATTCAAGAACATGTTCCGCCGCTTCGCCGTCCGTCACCACCCCCAGCAGTCGGGCGCGTCCATCGGTCAACGCCTCGCCGACCCACACCGCGTCGGCGCCCAGGGTGCGCGCCAGCGCCAGCGCCAAAGTGCGGAAAAACAATTCGCCGCCGCCGGGGGCGGATTGCGCCAGATCGCGCAACGCCGCCTCCACCCGATGGCGTTCGGTGACGTCGGCCAATGACACGACGAAGCCGCCTTCGGGTATCGCGCTGCGCCGCACCTCTAAAAAGCGCTCGCCGGCCTTGACCGCTTCGCGCGGCAACTCGTCGCCGACGAAAGAGCGGGGCGAGAACGCCGTCGCCAAGGTCGGCGACAAGGCGACGGCATGGCGGGCGAAATCCGCCAATGGTTGCCCGAAGGCGGCGAAACCGCGCCCGACACCCAGCAAACGGGGGAAATCATCATTCCACGCCGCCAACCCGCCGTCGCGGTCGAACATGCCGACGCCGTGGCTGATGCTGTCCAGGGTCGCTTTCAGCCGCGCCGTCTGGCCGGCCAACTCCTCTTCCCGTTCCTTCAGTTCGGTGATGTCCATCAACAGCTTGACCACGCCGCCCGAGCCGGTGGCGTGTTCGCTGATGCGGTACCATCGTCCATCGGAAAGCCGCCGATCCACCGGAATCGGGTTGTCGAGATGACGCTCCAACCGCTGGCGCACCCACGACGCGACATCGGCGCCGTCGTCAAGAAAGCCGCCGCGCTCCGCCGCCACCCGCAGAATTTCTTCAAACGTCACGCCGGGCAACAGCACGTCGGCGATGTTGGGATAGGCTTGGCGATAGCGCTGATTGCACACCGCCAAGCGTCCATCGGCGTTGAACAGGACAAAGCCTTCAGAAATGCTGTCCAGCGCGTCATGCACCAGCACTTGCATGAAGCGCGCTTCCACCAGCGCCAACGTCTCCACCGAGGCGTCGACGCCGGAGCCGCGATAGCCGACAAAGCCGCCGTCGTCGTCAAAACACGGCTGGCCGCTGATGCGAAAAACAAAATCGCGGCGCTCGCCCCCCGCTTCAGTGTAGGTTATCTCCAAATCGCGGAAGGCGCGTCTTGCGGCGATGTCGTCCGCGACTTCGCGCCACAGCGACGGATCAGACGCCCGTTCCCCCAAAGCAGCGAGATTGTCGCCCATAACCGTGGCCGGCGGCGCTCCCAGCACTAAGGCCAGACGTTCGGATACGTAGACGTAACTCAGCTCGGCGTCGGTCTCCCAAAACCAGTCCGACGCCGCTTCGGCGAAATCGCGGAACCTTCGCCGGTTGCGCTCCAACTCCCGGTTGGCGTCAGCCACCGCCCGTCCCGCCTGCCGCATCGCCCGCGCCGCGGCGTTGGACCGCAAGTACGCCAAATAAGCCAGGCCGCCCATGGTCAACAGCAGCAGGGCGGCCGGGGCGGTCACCTGCTCCAAGGTTTCCTGTCCCGGTCGCGCTTGGCGCCATGTCAACGCGCCGACTTCCACACCATCGGCGGTACGCAACGCGACGACGCCTTTTCCCGGCTCCGCGGCGGCCAGACCCATTAATCCATGCTCTTCCCCCATGCGGCGCAAAGCGCCGGGACCGAGCTCGCGGATAAAAACCATCACTTGTCCGGTTCCGCCCGCCACCGTTCCCCCTGCGTCCGGCACGCGCCCCGCCGCCGCCAACGCGACGCCGCCCCGCTGATAAGCC
>CALGOL010000381.1 GCA_937960755.1 uncultured Azospirillum sp. | reverse complement strand
GATTCCCGTTTGATATGTCGGCCAAAACCCGGACACGCCGCACCTTCTCCGTCTTTTTCAGTCGCCCATCCGTGGCGCCGCGGCAACGCCGCCAAGGCGTCACGATAAATTATATGGCGCCGCACACAATCCGTATGTGGCGGTTTTCAACAATTGGTTCATAGTGGCGCTTCCGGCATCAGCAGCGAAGGCAGGCGTCCCGACCATGGCTATTCACGTCGCGCTCAATCATAAGACCATTTATCACTACGACCGGCTGGTGTCGTTGAGCCCGCAGATCGTCCGCCTTCGTCCCGCACCGCACTGCCGCACGCCGATCCTCAGTTATTCCCTCAAGGTGACTCCGCGCCAGCACTTTTTGAACTGGCAACAGGATCCGCAATCAAATTATCAAGCCCGGTTCGTTTTCCCCGAAAAGACGCGGGAGTTTATTATCGAAGTGGACTTGGTGGCGGAAATCGCCTCGATCAATCCCTTCGACTTTTTCCTCGAAGAACACGCCACCAAGTGTCCTTTCGTTTATGAAGATTGGCTGGAGCGCGAGCTGCGCCCCTATCTGGAAAAAGAACCGGTCGGGCCAAAACTCGCCGCGTATATGGCGACCATTCCGCTCGACCCGCGGCCCACCATCAATTTCCTGGTGGACATCAACCAAAAACTTCAAGAGCACATTGGCTACGTCATCCGGCTGGAGCCGGGGATTCAGTCGTGTGAAGAAACGCTGACCAAGCGCACCGGATCGTGCCGCGATTCGGCCTGGCTGCTGGTGCAGATCCTGCGCAACATGGGCTTGGCCGCCCGATTCGTCTCGGGCTACCTGATCCAGCTCACCGCCGACCAAAAGGCGCTGGATGG
Organism: uncultured Azospirillum sp.; assembly: GCA_937960755.1. Taxonomy (GTDB): domain Bacteria; phylum Pseudomonadota; class Alphaproteobacteria; order Azospirillales; family Azospirillaceae; genus Azospirillum. The sequence continues at coordinate 3,894 of CALGOL010000381.1, read as the reverse complement.
CCCGTCGGGGCCGGAAGCCGACTTCACCGACCTGCACGCCTGGACCGAAGTGTTCCTGCCCGGCGCCGGCTGGGTCGGCCTCGACCCGACCTCCGGCCTGTTGGCCGGCGAAGGCCATATTCCCTTGGCCTGCACGCCGGACGCTTCGTCGGCTGCGCCGATCACCGGCGCGGTGGACGAATGCGAGGTCGAATTCAAGCATGAGATGTCGGTGACGCGCATCTATGAAGCGCCCCGCGTCACCAAGCCCTACACGCCGCAACAATGGTCGGCCATCGAAGCCCTGGGCCATCGGGTGGACGAAGACCTGAAGCAAGGCGACGTCCGACTGACCATGGGCGGCGAGCCGACCTTCGTCTCCATCGACGACATGGACGGGGCGGAATGGAACACCGCCGCGGTCGGCCCCAACAAGCGCAAGCTGGCGTCGCAACTGGTGCATCGGCTGATGCGCCGTTTCGCGCCCGGCGGCTTGCTGCATTACGGTCAAGGCAAGTGGTATCCGGGGGAATCGCTGCCGCGCTGGGCCTTCACCTGCTATTGGCGGCGCGACGGCGAAGCCTTGTGGGCCAACAGCGATTTGCTGGCGGCGGAAGATAAGGACTACGGCTTCACCACCGACGACGCCGGCGCCTTTCTCGCCTGTCTCGCCAAGCGGCTGGGCATTGATCCGACGCTGGTGCTGGCGGCCTATGAAGACCCGTGGCACCACCTGCGCAAGGAAGCCCAGCTTCCGATCAACGTCGACCCGTTCGACAGCAAGCTGGAGGATAAAGAGGAGCGCGCCCGCCTCGCCCGCGTCTTCGAGCGCGGCTTGAGGGAGCCGGTGGGCTTCGCCCTGCCGATCAACCGTCAGGTGACGCAAAAGGGCCCGGTGTGGCTGTCGTCGGCTTGGCCGCTGCGCCAGGAAAAGCTTTTCCTCATTCCTGGCGACAGCCCGGTCGGCTTGCGCCTGCCGTTGGGCTCCCTGCCCTGGACCGCGCCCGGCGACTACCCCTATCAATGGGACGTCGATCCGTTCGAAGACCGCGCACCCCTGCCGCCGAACCAAGTCCCGTTGCGCCAGCGCTCGCAAGACGGCGTCAAGCCGGCGCCGCGGGAAATGCGCCGCCAGCAGGTGATGGCCGAAATCCGCTCGGAAATGCCGGAACAGGGCAAATCGGCGTGGTGGATCGTCCGCACCGCGCTGACTTGCGAAGCGCGCAACGGCAAAATCTATCTGTTCATGCCGCCAATGAACACGCTGGAAGACTATGTCGCCATGGTCAGCGAGATCGAAGCGACGGCGCTTGAACTGGATATGCCGGTGCTGATGGAAGGCTACCAGCCGCCGCGCGATCCGCGGCTTAACTCGCTGGCCGTCACCCCCGACCCCGGCGTGATCGAGGTCAACATCCACCCCAGCCATTCCTGGGACGAGTTGGTTCGCAATACCGAAGACCTTTATGAAGAAGCGCGCCAGACCCGGCTCGGCACCGACAAGTTCATGCTGGACGGCCGCCACACCGGCACCGGCGGCGGCAATCATGTGGTGTTGGGGGGCGCGACGCCGGCCGACAGCCCGTTCCTGCGCCGGCCCGATTTGCTGCGCAGCCTGTTGACCTATTGGCAGAACCACCCCGGCCTGTCGTATCTGTTCTCCGGCATGTTCATCGGCCCGACGTCGCAGGCGCCCCGCGTCGATGAAGCGCGCGACGACAGCCTTTATGAGCTGGAAATCGCCTTCCACAAAATGGACGAAGCGGCGGCCAACGGCACGGCGTGGCCGTGGCTGGTGGACCGGCTGTTGCGCAATCTGCTGATCGACGTCACCGGCAACACCCACCGCGCCGAATTCTGCATCGACAAGCTTTATTCCCCCGACCACGCCGCCGGCCGGCTGGGGCTGCTGGAATTCCGCTCGTTTGAAATGCCGCCGCACGCGCAAATGAGCCTGACCCAGCAATTGCTGATCCGGGCCTTGGTGGCGCGGTTCTGGAAGACGCCTTACAAGGGCCGTTTGCAGCGCTGGGGCACCGATCTGCACGACCGCTTCATGCTGCCTTATTTCCTCTATCAAGACATGCTGGACGTGCTGGCGGACTTGCGCGAGCACGGCTACGCCTTCGAAGATTCCTGGTTGGCGCCGCACTTTAATTTCCGCTTCCCGCACTATGGGACGGTCAGCCAGCGCGGCATCTCGCTGGAGCTGCGCATGGCGCTGGAGCCGTGGAACGTCATGGGCGAGGAGCCGGGCGGCGGCGGCACGGTGCGCTATGTCGACAGTTCGGTCGAGCGGCTGCAAGTCCATGTCAGCGGCCTGATCGACGGCCGCTACGTCGTCACCTGCAACGGGCGGCGGGTGCCGCTGGTCCCCACCGGCGTCGAGGGCGAGTTCGTCGGCGGGGTGCGCTATCGCGCCTGGCAGCCGCCATCGTGCCTGCATCCGACGATACCGGTGCATGCGCCGCTAATCCTCGATATCTATGATTCGTGGACCGGGCGGTCGATCGGCGGCTGCTCCTATCATGTGGCGCATCCGGGCGGGCGCAATTTCGACACCTTCCCGGTCAACGCCAACGAAGCCGAAGGCCGCCGTCTGGCGCGCTTCTTCCCCTACGGCCACACGCCGGGTCCGATGGACGCCCCGCCGGACGAGCGCAACCCGCAGTTCCCGATGACGCTGGACCTGCGCCGCCCGCCGAACTTGCGGTGACGTGTTGCGGCTAGCCCCCTCCCCTTGCGGGGCTACGGCATTCACACATCTTGCGCTTTGGCCTAGTTAATAACCTTTCATCGTCATACCGGCGAAGGCCGGTATCCAGTCTTTTCAGACACTTATCCGAATTGCTCTGGACCCCGGCCTTCGCCGGGGTGACGAGAAAAAGAGATAGGAAAATCAAAGCCGGAAGAGATGTGTGAACGCCGTTGCCTCAAGGGAGAGAGCAACCGTCTTTTTGGTTCGGGCTGAATGAACCGCCGGTGCTCCCCGTCAAGGCTCGCGCTGACGCGCGCCCGTCCTTCGGACGGCTGCCGGCCTTGACCGGTCCGCGCCCGCGGTTCGTTCGGCTTGGCATGCGGTCGGCGACAAGCGCCGACCGTTCGGCGCTCCGAGTGGTTAAGCCGGCGACGCCTCCCAGGTTTTCCCCTTGGCCAGCATGGCGTTAAGACGCACGATCAGTTTGCGCATGCAGGCGACCAGAGCGACCTTGGCCGGTTTGCCGCGTTTTCGCAGCCCGGCATAGAACGCCGCCAACTCGCCCTTGGCTCTGGTGGTTGCGACAAGCGCCGCCATGTAAAGCGCTCTTCGGGCGTCGGAACGACCGCCGGCGATGTGGCGCTGACCGCGGAATTGACCGCTGTCACGGTCAAACGGGGCCACGCCGACCAGCGCCGACGCCTGTCGGCCGCTGATGGAGCCAAGTTCCGGCATCAGAACCGCCAGGGCCCGGGCGGTGACTTGGCCGACGCCCGGAGCGGTCTGAAGCGCCGCCGCCCTGGCCGACAAGGCCGGTTGGGCCTTTATCTTGGCGTCCGTTTCGTCTTCCAGCGATTTGATCGCCGCCTTGAGGGCGTCTATCGCCGTCTGCAACGCCGCCTTCGCCGCAGCCGGAGCCGTCGCAAAAGCCCGGCGCAGGTCGGCGCATTTATCAACCAGCAGGCGCCGTGCTTTGATCAACCCGGCGGCTTCTTCGCGCGCCGGATCGACCGGCGAAGCCGTCGCCGTTTGCAGCGCCGTAAACTCGGCGATCACCGCCGCGTCGATCCCGTCGTTCTTGGCTCGACGCCCTTTCGAACGGGCGTAATGCCGAATACGGCCCGGATCAAACACCTGCACGTCAAATCCAGCAAGGCTCAGCGCGTCGCGAACCGCCCGTTCGTAGCCGCCGCTCGCTTCCATGCCGACGAATTCAA
>CALGOL010000380.1 GCA_937960755.1 uncultured Azospirillum sp. | reverse complement strand
GCCGCCGCTTGGCCCGCCCCGAACGTCACGCAGGCGGCGCCGGCCCCCGCCAGAAACTCCCGCCGTGTCGGCATGCGCCCCCCTGCCCGGTTTGCTGGTTTTTCCCCGCTTATTCGACAGCATAGGCGGGCCAAGCCTTCGCCCCCATAAGACTTTTGGGCCACGCGGCGCCCATGCTATCATCGCCTTGTCCAGCCAGCGGGGAGCGCCGTCGATGACGCCGGAAAGAGAAGTCGAACTGTTCGCCAAGCTGGATTTGCTGCTGGAGCTTTACCGCCGCAACGCCGACGACATTTCAGCGCTGCGGCAGGAAATGGCGGCGGCCCGCGCCGAAACGCGGGCGGACATCAGCGAAATGCGCAGCGAAATGGCGGCGTCGCGCAACGAAACGCGGGCGGATCTGGCGGCGTCGCGCAGCGAAACGCGAACGGAAATGGACGCCTTCCGCACGGAAATCAAAGCGGAACTGCGCGACGTCAAAGGCGAGCTGCGCGAGGTGAAGACGGAAGTGCGCGAGCTTCGCACCGCGCAGCAGGAGGCGAATAGCCGCCTGTCGCGGGTCGAAGGCCGGATAGAGGAGCAGTCGAAGTTCCTGCAACTGGTTCTGGCGTCGCGCCAGCCCCGCAAAGCCGCCGGCTGACCCCGCCCAGAAAACCGGATGCCCGCCACTCTCTTCAAGCAACGCCTGCTGTTGCGCATCTTCGCCGTGGTGGCGGCTGCGGTGGCGGCGGCGTCGTTGGCGATTTACCTGTCGTCGGCGCCGCTGATGAAGCGTACGGCGTATGAAATTGAGTTGGGGGCCGGCCGCACCATCCTCGACAATGTGTTTGAGATGGCCAACCGCATGCACTTCAATTTGGAGGCGCAGCGGACCCAGGCGGTGGAATGGCACAAGCGCCAGATCAAGAACATCGTCTCGCTGGCGTCGGCTTATGTCGAATTCACCTTCGCCCGCGTCGACGCCGGTGAAATCGACGAAGCCGAAGCCCGCCGGCTGATTTACGCCGGGGTGCGCAACTTCACCTACGGCAACGACGATTACGTCTGGATCACCGACCATAACGGCGTGCTGGTCTCCCATGCCGACCCGGCTTATCAGGGGCAGGACGCCTCCCACCTGCGCGACCCCGCCGGGGTCGCCATCCTGCCCACCATCATCGACATCGCCCAGCGCCGCGGCGAAGGCTTCCACGAATACACCTGGACCCGGCTGGGCCAGAAGACGCCGCGCTATAAGCTGTCGTATTTCCGCAATTTTCCGCGCTGGGGATTGGTGGTCGGCTCCGGCGTTTATCTCGACGACATTGAAACCGAAGTGGCGCGGCGCAAGGCGGCGGCGGTGGAGGAGTTGCGCGACGCGCTGCGTTCGGTGCGCATCGCCCGCACCGGCTACGTCTATATCTTCGACGCCGACAATTACATGATTATCCACCCCAACCCGAATATCGAAGGCACGCAGTTCGGCGAATTGCTTAATCCGGTGGACGGCAAGCCCATCGCGCAAGTGCTGCGCGAGGCCTCCGACGACGCGGCGCCGGTCTATTACAAATGGGATAAGCCCAGCGATCCCGGCAACTACACCTATGAAAAGCTGTCGTGGGTGCGCCATTTCGACGGCTTCGACTGGTACATCGCCTCGTCGGTGTACGTCGACGAATTGCGCCGCAGCTCCGACCTGCTGGGCTGGCGCATTCTCGGGGTGGGCGCGGCGGCGGTGCTGCTGGCCTCGGGCTTGGGCTATGTGGTGGCGCGGCTGGTGATCCGGCCGTTGAAGCAATTGGCGGAAACGGCGGAGCGGGTGCAGGCCGGCGATTTGTCCGCCAAAAGCGGTATTCGCCGTTCAGACGAAATCGGCCTGCTGGCGCACGCCTTCGACGGCATGATCCAGCGCTTGCGGGACAATATCGCCCATCTTGACAGCCGGGTGCGCGCCCGCACCATCGAATTGGAGGAGGCGCAAGCGGCGTTGAGCGAAGTGGAGGCGCGCCAGCGGCTGATCCTCGACGTCATCCCGGCCGCCATCGCCTACGCCGACCGCGACGCCCGGCTGCGCTTCGTCAACGACGGCTGGGCGGCGCTGGTGGACCAGCCAAAGGCGGAATTGATCGGCGAGCCCTTGTTGGAAGCGGTGGGGCGGCGCGCCGGCGGCTATATCCGCCCCTATGTCGCGCAATGTCTGGCCGGGCGGCAAACCGCGTTTGAATACGCCTTTTACGCCCGCTCCGGCCGCTGGACGGTGACGAAAAACGCTCTGGTGCCCGAATTCGCCGCCGACGGCGCGGTGATCGGCCTGTTCGTGCTGTCGCTGGACGTGACGGACGAAAAAGAAACCCAGCGGCAATTGCTGGAAGCGCAGCGGTTGAAGGCGGTCGGGCAATTGTCCGGCGGGCTGGCCCACGACTTTAACAATCTCTTGTCGGTCATCATCGGCAATCTGGCCCGCGCGCGGGAGAAATTCCCGGATGTGGAGGGGCTGGAGCGCTTCCTCGCCCCGGCCGAGCGGGCGGGACGGCGCGGCGCCGACATCACCAACCGCTTACTAGCGTTCTCTCGCCGTCAGCCGCTGACCCCGGCGGCGGTGGACGTGCGCGGTTTGGTGGGGGAAACCGTCTTGCTGCTGCAACGCTCGCTGCCGCAAACCATCACCGTGGCCGCCGTGCTGGACGACGCGACAGCGTGCCGCGCCTTCGTCGATCAAAACCAACTGGTCAACGCGCTGGTCAATCTGGGGCTGAACGCGCGCGACGCCATGCCGGACGGCGGCGCCCTGCGCTTCACCGTTTCCTGCCGCCTTGTGGCGGAGGGCGAAACCTATGACGAACCGGCGGCCGAAGGGCTCTACGCCGAAATCAAGGTGGCCGACGATGGTTGCGGTTTCGCCCCCGACGCGCTGCGCCGGGCGTTTGAACCGTTCTACACCACCAAGGCGCTGGGCTCCGGCCTGGGGCTGTCGATGGTCTACGGCTTCGTCAAGCAATCGGGCGGCTATATCCGCATCGACAGCCGCCCCGGCGACACCACCATCACCTTGCTGCTGCCGGCGCCGGGGCCGCAATGCGCCGCCGACGATCCGCCGTCGGCCAGGGTCTCCATCGCCGCCCGCTGGTCGGGAGAATTGGTGTTGCTGGCGGAGGATGACGACGACGTGCGCGACGCCATGTGCGGCCAGTTGGTTGACCTGGGCTTCCGCGTGGTTGAGGCGTGCTCGGCGGACGAGGCGGCGGACCTGCTGGAGGCGCTGGACGATTTGGCCTTGGTGGTGACGGATGTGGTGATGCCGGGCCGACTGAACGGTTTGGAGTTGGCGGCGCTGGTGGAGAAAACCCGCCCGAACGTCGGGGTGGTGCTGGTCAGCGGCTTTGTCGACACCGCCCAAACCGAGGCGCGCGACGCGGCGGGCGGTCGTCACATCTTGCGCAAGCCATGGGATAAGGCCGATCTGGTGGACGCGCTGCGCCGCTGTCTGCATAATGCGAAAGCATGATGCGAGGAGCGCCGTCCGCTTTGGCAAGCACCCAGTCCCGCAAGTTGATTTACGTGGTGGAAGACGACCGCGACGCCCGCGATTTGGCGTGCGGCGTGCTGGAGGATTACGGCTTCACCGCCGCCGGCTTCCGCAACGGCCGCGACGCGCTGAAGGGGATTGAGCGCCAGCCGCCCGATTTGTGCCTGGTGGATTTGGGCCTGCCCGACATGGACGGGCTGTCGCTGGTGCGCACCCTTTGCGACGACGTGCGCTTCGGCGTGGTGATCCTCACCGGACGCGCCGACGTCTCCGACCGGGTGTTGGGGCTGGAGCTGGGGGCCGACGACTATATTCTAAAGCCCTATGAGCCGCGGGAGTTGGTGGCGCGGGTCAACAGCTTCTTGCGCCGCCGCGACCGGCTGACCGCGGCGCTTGGGCCCGG
>CALGOL010000379.1 GCA_937960755.1 uncultured Azospirillum sp. | reverse complement strand
ACGAGATTACAAGGTGACTGGAGTTCAGACGTGTGCTCTTCCGATCTAAAAGCAGCAAAAGCGTTTGGGCCGCCGGGGTGGACACCAGCGTCATCGCTCGTCAAGCGGTGGCGGCGGGGGCGCGCTTTCTCAGCGGCAAGAGCGTGGGCGGCGGCCGTCCGACCCTGGGACGGCAAAAAAAGCTGCCCGTCAGCCAAGTATTCATGACCCTGTAGCCGGCGCCGGCGGCGGTTCAATCGCCGTCGGTGGTTAAATTGTTGAGGGGAGCCATGGTCGACGCACAGGAAGCCGCGCGCGAAACAATTTTGTTGGTGGACGACGACCCCAACGTGTTGTCCGGCTATCGCCGCCAGCTTGGGCGACGGTATCGGCTCTTGACCGCGGCGGGCGGCGGCGAGGCGTTGGCGCTGCTGGAAAGCGAGCCCGATGTCGCCGTCGTGGTGGCGGATATGCGCATGCCCAAGATGAACGGCGTGCAATTGCTGGCCGAGGTGGAAAAGCGCCGGCCCGACGCGGTGCGCATGATGCTGACCGGCAACGTCGATCAGGAAACCGCGGTGGAGGCGGTCAACCGCGGCCATGTCTTCCGCTTCATCAACAAGCCGGCGCCGGTCGAGCAGGTGGCCGAAGCCTTGGAAACCGCGCTCATCCGCTATCGTCTGGTCCGAGCGGAGCGCGAAGTGGTGCGTCAGGCCGAGGTGATCCGCGCCGCGCTGGAGCGCGAGCGGGCGGCGGCCAAGCAGCAACGGGATTTCGTCGCCATGGTGTCGCACGAATTCCGCACGCCCTTGGCGATCATCGACGGCGCGGCGGAAATATTGAACGGTCCCTACCAGATCACCGAGCAGCAGCGCGCCAAGCGCTTTAAGATGATCCGCGATTCGGTGCGCCGGCTGAACGATTTGGTCGAAAGCGTGCTGGACTTCACCCGCATCGACGGCGGCGCGCTGAAATTCCAGCCTGAAACCATCAATCTTTCCGCTTTGCTGCGCACGGTGGTCGACCGGGTGGAGGCGATGCAGTCCGCCTGCCGGGTGACGCTGTCCGTCCCCGACCAACCTGTCGGGATCGTCGGCGATCCCAAGCTGCTGGATCATGTGTTCGCCAATCTGATCGATAACGCCATCAAGTATTCTCCCGGCAAAAGCCATGTTTTCGTGAACCTGGAGGCGGCGGCGGCCGGCGGGGCGCGGGTCGTCGTGGTCGACCAGGGCGTTGGCGTGCCGCCGGACGAAATCCCCAAACTGTTCGACCGATTCTATCGCGCCTCCACCGCCAGCGGCATCCACGGCACCGGCATCGGGCTCTATATTGTCGACCAGTTTTTACGGCTGCATGGCGGCCGGGCGACCTTGGAGAGCAAGGTGGGGGCGGGATCCACCTTCACGGTTCATCTGCCGGCGGGCGAAGCGGGGTAGCGGGCATGGCGACGGTGCTGCTGGTCGAAGATGAAATCGACCTTCGCGACAATATCGAAATCGTGCTGGCCCACGCCGGTCACGAAGTGCTGACCGCCGGCGACGGACGGGAGGCGCTGGCCGTCATCGAATCCTCGCCCCCTGACGTGGTGGTGTCGGATATCTCCATGCCGGTGATGACCGGCCTGCAATTGCTGGCGCGGGTGCGCCAGACCATGCCGGGGCTGGCCGACATGCCGTTCATCTTTCTGACCGCGCTGGGGGATAAGGAGCATGTGATCGACGGGCGCGAGGCCGGGGTCGACGATTATCTGACCAAGCCGGTGGATTTTCAGGTGCTGACCGCCACCATCGCGGCGCGGTTGGCGCGGGCGCGCCAAGCCAAGGATTTGAAAGACCGTCAATTCGTTAAACTGTTCAAAGGGTTGACCCATAAGCCGACGGAAATGGCCTCGGGCGAGCCGGCGGGCGAGCCGGCGGCTGATCGGATCGCGGCGCTGGCGGAGCCGTCGTTGCGCGGTCGGGCGCAGTTGCTGCACCCGGAAGAATTCATGCCCGATTTCGCGCGGCTGGCGCCGACGGCGCGCGATAAGGCGCTGATCGTGCTGCGGCGGATTGTCGACGGCTGGCTTTCGGCGGACGACGTGTGCGTCGCGCTGGGCGGCGGCTCTTTGCTGATCGTTCAGGCGGCGGCGGATCGGGCGGCGGCGGTCGACCGTTTCACCTTTTTGCGCATGCGGCTGGCGCAAGCCTTGGGCGTCCGGCGCGCCGGCGCCGCCCTCGGGGACGACGACGAGGCGGATGACGGCGGGGCCGGGTTTGACGGTGGCGATGCTGAATTGAAAGACGCGCTGCGGGCGCTTTACGCCGACGCGATGCGGGAAGGACGGATCGCGCCTGATCCGGCGATCGCTTTCGACGTCGTCGCCAATCAGTTCCGCATCGTTTACGAGCCGGTGCTTGACGTGCGGATGAAAGCGGCGACGGCGTTTCACGTCGGTTGGCGGCGCGATATGGGCGGCTTGGCGTTGGCGGGGGCCGCCGCCTTGCTGTCGGGCGGCGACGACGCGATGATGAGCGATTTGACCTGCTTGGCGTTTGACCAAGGGATTTGCGACGTCATGGCGCTGCGCGGACGGCCGGAACAGGGCCGCGACGCGCGGATCATGATCCTGCCGGTTCCCTTGCAAGTCTTTCAGGGGATGGAAGCCTATAAAATCGAACGGCAAATCGACGACATGGCGCGGCTGCTGGACCGGGCGACGGTGGGATTTCACGTCTGGACCGGCGACGAAGACGTTCCAGTCGGCTTGCTGCGCAAAATTTTCGCCACGCTGTCGCGGGCGGGGGAATGGCTGATCGCTGATTTGAACCCCAATCAGTCGCGGCCCGAGCGATTGCTGGCGCTGGGGTGCCGCACGCTGCGGGTGGACGCCAACGCCGTTTTGGCCGCCGGGTATGAGGACGACGCGATGCGCGGCGTTCTGACGGGGGCGGTGCGTCAGGCGGCGCGGCCGGGCTATGACGTTTGGGCGGCGGGGGTGGATTCCAGCGCCTTGGCCCGCCAGCTAATCGGGGCTGGGGTGGCTTTTTTGTCGGGCAAGGCGGCGGGCGAGCCGAAAGCGGCGCCGGACCACTTCGCCTAGGGCCAGGGATAACACCAATCCGCCGAAAGATTGACCTTTAGGCGGATTGGTGAAGCCCGCGCGGCG
>CALGOL010000378.1 GCA_937960755.1 uncultured Azospirillum sp. | reverse complement strand
GCCGGAGTCGCCGCCGCGCGCCCGCCGTGCTTTTCCACCCACGCCGCCGCCTTGGCGGCGCTGCGGTTGTAGACCGTCACCGCATGACCGGCCTTGGCGAGATGCCCGGCCATGGGAAAGCCCATGACGCCCAAACCCAGAAAAGCGACCTTGGCGGCCATCGTAGCGCCTCCCCTTGCCCGAATGAAATTGCGACAGGAAAGATAAGCCGCGTTTCAGTCGGCGCAAGAAACTTGTTCCTCGCGCCGAATGTGCTAGAGACTAAAGCGGCGGGCGCTTCTTCGCGCGCCCTCGAAACAACGAACCCATCCAAGCGAGGGGAAGGAATAGCCGCATGTCGAACGAACACTACGCCGAACCGGCCGCCGAAGACGAAGGCGAAGGCATGACCGCGGAGCAGGAAAGCGCCATGCGCATCATGGCGAACAACCTGCACCGCCTGAACGAATCGGTCGCCAAGTGCGTCGAGGCCGGCCTGACCATCCAGCTCGTCCGCACCGCGCGTTATCACAGCGAAGCCGGCCAGTGGGGCGATCAGTTGACCCCGGTGGTCAAGGCCTGATCCAGGCGAAAAACTGCCGCCCGCGTCTTTTCGCCGCCGCTCCCCCGGTGGCGACGCGACGCGGGCATTGCAGTTTTGGTAAAGTTTGTTAGTTCTTTTAGAGAAGTATAAAAACGCGACGGCGACCCACTCCCGCCGCTCGCCTGGGGAGAGGCGCAAGATCATGTCCACGGCGCCCCGCGAAGACGTGCGGGAAATCAATCAGCAACTGGTGCTGCACAATAAGTGGCTGAACCGCCAGGGCGGCGCCCGCGCCGATTTGTCGTTCCGCGACATGTCCGGCATGAAAATCAGCAAGATTCGCCTGAGCGGCGCCAAGCTGGTGGGGACCAATCTCGCCAAGGCCGATTTGTCGGGCTGCGACTTGATGGGGGCCGAACTGTTCGGCGCCGATCTTGAAGGCGCCAACCTGACCGGGGCCAATCTGGCCGGGGCGGATTTCCGCGGCGCCAATCTCCACCGCGCAGTGCTGTCCGACTGCATCCTGAAGGGCGCCGATTTCCGCACCGATACGGCGGCCGCCGATTCCCTGCCCCAGACGCCGGCGCACCAGGGCGCCACCATCATGACCGAAGCCCGGTTGGAGCGCGCCGTGCTGTGCGAGGCGAACCTGACCGGCTGCGACATGTCGGGGGCCGATCTTGACGGCGCCGACCTCGCCGGGGCTGATCTTTCCTGCTGCGTGATGATCGGCGCCGATATGAACGGGGCCAATCTGGCGGGGGTCAAGCTGGGCGGCACGGTGCTGGAGCTGTCGCGGCTGTCGGCCGAACAGCAATTGGCGCTGGAGGCCGCCACCGCGGCGACCGGCGGCGGCGTGGTGGAGCCGGAATTGCCGTTGCTGACCGCGGCGGAGGCGGCCGCGTTAATGGCGGATCATACGCTATTCCTCGATTCGGGCGGCAAGCAGGGCAAGCGCCTTGACTTGACCAATCGCCGAATCGAGGCGGCGACCTATACCGGCCGGGATTTGTCGGGGGCGCGGCTGCGACGCTGCGTGATTAAGGGTTCCGACTTCTCGGGTTGCCGATTCGATATGGCCGACCTGTCCTATAGCGACTTCAGCCAATGCCGGTTTGAACAGGCGAGCTTGCGCGGCGTCAATTTCCGCCGCGCCGTGCTGTCGCGCTGTCTCGCCGCCGCCGCCAACTTCGACGCGCTGACGCTGGTGGACGGGCGCGACTGGCCGGCGAATCTGGAAGGCGCGTTGCTGCACGACGCCGACCTGACCAACGCCAGCTTCCATAAAGCGATCTTGCGTCATGCCGACATCGGCGGCGCCATCCTGCATGGCGCGGCGCTGGATACAGCGGACATGAGTTCCGTTAAGCGCTCCAAGCCGCTGGAGGCGCCGGCGGGACCGAAGGAGCGCCGCCGCCAGCGGCGTTTCCGCAACCCCAAACTGGCGGTGCGCACCCAGGCTGGCGCTTTCATCACCCGCGACTGGTCGTTCGGCGGCCTCAGCGTGTTGCTGACCCCGGAAGCGATCGAACAACAGGCGTTCAAGCGCGGCCAGCCCGCCACTTTGATGGTGGGAACCAAGGAAAACCCCGGCGGGGTGGCGGTTTCCGCCGTGGTGACCTACGTCAGCGCCGATCTGGGCCGCGCCTCCTTCCGCTTCGTCAAGCTGGAGGACGAGTTGAAGGACATGCTCAATCCGCTGGCCCCCGAACGCCACCGCATGAAGTAACAGGGCCCTCGCAGACACGAAAACATCCCTCTCCCCCCAGGGGAGAGGGAAGAGCCGAAGGCTCTGGGTGAGGGGGCGTACGGCCGAAAGGCCGGAAAAAGTCCTAAGCTGGCGAGGTTTTCCCCCTCACCCAACCCTCTCCCCAGGGGGGAGAGGGCTTTGACGCCGCTTCAAGTGATCGCCCTGCATGAAGTAACCCGCCCCTCGACGTCTCCCCTCGCCGCGCCAATCTTGCTTGATTGACCAGATCGACGGGAGAGCGGGCGATGAAGCGCGATGTTCTGTTGCTGGGGGCAGGCAAAATCGGCTCGATGATCGCCCATCTGCTGTCGTCGGCCGGCGATTGGCGGGTGACCGCGGCGGATCGTGACGCCCGCAGTCTTGATTGGATTGATCCGGCCGACGCGGCGGAACGCCTAGCGGTCGACGTCGGCGACCGCGCCGCGCTGGCGGCGCTGATGGCCGGCAAGGCTGCGGTGATCTCCGCCTTGCCCTATTTCCTCAACGTCGGCGTGGCGGAAACCGCGCGCGCCGCCCGCGTGCATTACTTCGACCTGACCGAGGATGTTGAGACCACCCGCGCGGTGCGGGCGCTGGCGCTGGGGGCGGACAGCGCCTTCATGCCGCAATGCGGCCTCGCCCCCGGTTTCGTTTCGGTGGCCGCCTTCGATCTGGCGCGCAAATTCGACACGTTGCGGGACGTCTTCATGCGGGTCGGGGCCTTGCCGATCTACCCCACCAACGACCTTAAATACAACCTGACCTGGAGCACCGACGGCCTGATTAACGAATACTGCAACCCGTGCGAGGCGATCCACGAAGGCCGCCGCATCGACGTGCTGCCGTTGCAGGGGTTGGAGCATTTCTCGATGGACGGGGTGGCGTACGAAGCCTTCAACACCTCGGGCGGGCTGGGTACGCTGTGCGACACGCTGAAGGACCGGGTGGACAACCTGAATTACAAAACCGTGCGCTATCCCGGTCACCGCGATCTGGTGCGTTTTCTGGCGCAAGGCCTGCGGCTGTCGCAACGCCGCGCCCTGTTCAAGGACGTGCTGGAGAACGCCGTGCCGATGACCCGCCAGGATGTGGCGCTGGTGTTCATCACGGTTTCCGGCATGCGCGACGGCCGGCTGACGCAAGAAAGCTTCGCCCGCAAGATCTATCATGCTCGCGTCGGCGGGCGGGAATGGAGCGCCATCCAGCTTTCCACCGCCGCCGGGGTCTGCGCCATGGTCGACCTGCTGCTGAGCGGCCTGCTGCCGCAGCGCGGTTTCGTGCGGCAGGAGGATGCGGCGCTGGCGGACTTCCTCGCCAACCGCTTCGGAAAAGCGTACGGGTGAGGCGTACGCCGCCGCTTACTCGCTGGACGGCGAGTCGTACGCCGCGTGCGAGTGATCCAGGTCGCTGAATTTGGTGAAGGCGCCGTCGAAGAACAGCCGCACGGTGCCGATGGGGCCATGGCGCTGTTTGGCGATGATGGCTTCCGCCGTATTGTGCACTTCGCCCAAACGCTGCTGCCACTTGGCGTAGCGGTCGTTGAATTTGCCTTCGTCCTCGTCGGCCCGGCGCTGCGGTTCGGCGCGCTCAAGATAATACTGTTCGCGATAGACGAACATCACAACGTCGGCGTCCTGCTCGATGGAGCCGGATTCGCGCAAGTCCGACAGTTGCGGCCGCTTGTCGTCGCGGGCCTCCACCGCGCGCGACAACTGCGACAGCGCCAGCACCGGAATATCCAGTTCTTTGGCGATGGCCTTGAGACCGCGGGTGATTTCAGAAATTTCCTGCACCCGGTTCTCGTTGCCGCGCGACGAGCTCCCGCGCAGCAACTGCAGATAGTCCACCACCAGCATGCCGAGACCGTGCGTACGCTTCAGCCGGCGGGCGCGCGTACGCACCGCCGCCACCGACAGGGCCGGGGTGTCGTCGACGAAGAACGGCACCCGCGACAGGGTTTGGCTGGCCTCGATAAAGCGCGGGAAATCGGTGTCGCGGATTTCGCCGCGGCGGATCTTGTCGCCCGGCACTTCGGTTTCTTCCGCCAGAATACGGGTGGCCAACTGTTCGGCCGACATTTCCAGCGAGAAGAAGCCCACCGGCGCGCCTTCCTGGCCGGTGGAGCGCAAATGCGCCTTGGCGGCGTTGAACGCCATGTTGGTGGCCAGCGCGGTCTTCCCCATCGACGGACGGCCGGCCAGAATAATCAGATCGGACGGGTGCAGGCCGCCCAGCTTGCGGTCCATGTCCACCAAGCCGGTGGTGACGCCGGTGACGTGGCTGGAGCGGCGAAACGCCGCCTCCGCCATTTCAATCGCCACCTTGACCGAATCGCCGAAGGCGATGAAGCCGCCCTTGACGTCGCCGGTGGAGGCGAGGTCGAAAAGCTGCTTTTCCGCCTCCTCCACCTGATCGAGGGCGGAAATGTCGAGATCGTGGCGGTACGCCTCGTTCACCATGTCGGAGCCGATTTCAATCAACTGCCGACGCAAAAACAATTCGTGAATGGTCTGGCCGTAGTCGGCGACGTTGATGACGCTGACCACGCTGCCCGCCAGTTCGGCGAGATAGCCGGCGCCGTCGCCCCCCAAGTCGGGGTCGTCCTTGAAATAGGCGTTCAAGGTCACCGGATTGGCGATCTGGCCGCGTTCGACCACCTTGCAAATCGCCTGATAGATCCGCTGGTGAACCGGCAGATGAAAATGCTCCGGCCTCAGCAGTTCAGAGACTTTTTCATAGGCGCGATTGTTGGTGAGGATGGCGCCCAGCAGCGCCTGCTCGGCCTCTTCATTAAACGGCGGCGCGCGGTAACCCGCGGCGGACGCGCCGTAACCGGCTGATTGCTCATCCATCATTTACGCCCCGGCCTCATAGCAAGCCCCGACACATAGGCTTGTCGCAAACGCCGAAAGTCGCATGCCTTGCGGCATGCGACCATTCGACAAACCATATCAGCGAGCAGCGTCGGCTTACGCTTCGGCTTCCGCTTCAGCCCGCGCCGCGGCGGCGGCGGCGGCGACTTCGGCGTCGGCGATGGCGTCTTCTTCAGCCCGCAGGTCGGCGGCGGTCACCGCGGCGCCGCGCTGAGCCTGAAGCTCGGCTTCTTCCAGCGAACGGGCGACGTTGACGGTGATGCCGACCGACACTTCCGGGTGCAGCACGATGCGAACCTTCGACAGGCCAAGCGCCTTGATCGGTTCGTTGATCGCGACCTGCTTGCGGTCGATGGTGAAGCCGGCGCCAACCACCGCTTCCGCGATGTCGCGGGCGGAGACCGAACCGTACAACACGCCGGTGTCGCCCGCCTGGCGGACGACCACCACCGAAACGCCGTCCATCTTCTGGGCGACAAATTCGGCTTCCTTGCGGCGCTCGAGGTTCATCGCCTCAAGATGCGCGCGCTGCTTTTCGAAGTGCTCAAGGTTCGCCTTGGTGGCGCGCATCGCCTTCTTCTGCGGCAGCAGATAGTTGCGGGCGAAGCCGGGGCGAACCTTCACCACCTGACCCATTTGGCCGAGGTTTTCGACCCGTTCCAACAGAATGATGTCCATACTTCAATCCTCCCGGTTGCTCCGCCGCGCGCGCAAGCGCCGGCTGAGCCCCGTCCATGTCTCGATCACGCCCAGGCCGACCATAAGCGCGATCGGCCACCCGAAGATAAACAAGAACACATAGAACGCCACCAGCAGCGCCGGCCGCGCCGACCGGCCTTCCGCAAAGCCGTGGACGACCGCCAGACCGGCGAAGACCAGCGGAAACGCCAGCATCAGCGCCAGATTGACCGCCCAGAACCCGAACGGGTCAGGGGCCAGCACGCCGACCGCAAGGCACCCGCCGAACGCCGCCGGAACCCAGCGCGGCAGCGCCAGCTCCGCCAGTCGCATGCCGGGACGCCGGTTCAGCCCAAAGCGCGTCAGCGCGCCTTGGGCCAGCGCGCCGTTGACGACGCTCATCAGCATCCACGACACGGCGATCAGTCCGGGAAGCGCCGGCGTCATCCAAGACGCCTCGCCCCCCATCTGCGATACGCCGCCCGGCGTCTGTCCCAGCTCGTCAAGCTGCGCCAGAATGCCGTCAAGCGCGCGGCCCAACACGCCTTCCAGACCGCCGGGCTGCCCCGCCGCCAGCAGCGACGCCAGCACGAAGCCGACCGCCGCCGAAACGACCAGCGCCATCAAGACGCCGCCGGGATCGCCCCAGGACTGACCTTCGCCTTCGGCGCCGCTTGCGCTTTCACGCAAGGCCGCCGCCGCAATCAACGCCGCCGGGAAAGCCGCGGTGGCGATGAAAGTCAAAGGCGCAATGTCGGAGCCCGTGCCGAGAACCACCAGAATGGCCCCGATCATGCCGGCCAACCCCGCCGCCGTCGCGCCGGACCACAGCCCGACGGCGAACAACGGCAAAGGCGCGACATAACCCAACGCCACCGCCGCCATGCCGCCCGCCGCGACCGTCAGGTACAGCAGAGCCGCGAGGCCGCCGGCTATTGCCGCCATGGCGACGACGCCGGTCAGGGAGTTGCGGTTCATGATCGTCTCGTCCGTCTTCCGCCAAGCCGTCAGCGGCTAGCAAGCCAGAGGCGTTCCAGGCGTCCTTGAACCTTCAGGTCACTTCAGCACGTACGGCAGCAAAGCCAGGAAGCGCGCCCGCTTGATGGCCCGCGCCAATTCCCGCTGCTTCTTGGCCGAAACGGCCGTGATGCGGCTGGGAACGATCTTGCCGCGTTCGGAAATGAAGCGGGACAGCAGCTTGATGTCCTTGTAGTCGATCGCCGGCGCATTGGCGCCCGAAAACGGGCAGGTCTTGCGACGACGGAAGAACGGACGACGGCCGCCGCCGGAACGCGGCGCGGAAGCGGCGCCGGCGCCGCCTTGGGTCTGACGGTCGCTCATGCCACGGTCTCCTCAGTCGAAGCGTTGGCGTTGAAGTCGTTGCGA
>CALGOL010000377.1 GCA_937960755.1 uncultured Azospirillum sp. | reverse complement strand
GCCAAGCCGTCGCCCGTGGCCCCGCCGGCCCCGCCGGCCGCGGCGGTCAAGGGCGGCCTGACCAACGTGCAGCGCATGCAGGCCATCATGATGGCGATTGATGAAATCCGCCCGACCATCCAGAAAGACGGCGGGGACGTCGAACTGGTGGATATCGACGGCAAGGATGTTTACGTGAAGCTGTCGGGCGCCTGCTCCGGCTGCTCGCAATCGGCGGGCACCATGATGGGCGTGCAGATGAAGATCGTCGAAAAGCTCGGCGAATTCGTCCGCGTCAAGCCGGCCTCGATGATGGCGGGGGTCTGAGCCATGACCAAGCCCGGCGTCTATCTCGACAACAACGCCACCACCCGCGTCGATCCGCTGGTGGTGGAGGCGATGCTGCCTTTCCTGACCGAGCATTTCGGCAACCCGTCCTCCATGCACAGCTTCGGCGGCCAGGTGGGCGGCGCTTTGGAAAAGGCGCGCCAGCAGGTGCAAGCGCTGCTGGGCGCGGCGCACGACACCGAAATCGTCTTCACCTCTTGCGGCACCGAAAGCGACAACACGGCGCTTTTGGGCGCGCTGGAAGCCTATCCGAAGAAAAAGGAAATCATCACTTCGGTGGTGGAGCATCCGGCGATCTTGTCGCTGTGCGACTATCTGGAAGCCAAGCGCGGGATCAAGATTCACCGCATTCCGGTGGACAGCCGCGGCGACCTCGACATGGAAGCCTACAAGGAAGCCCTGTCGGAAAACGTCGCCATCGTCTCCATCATGTGGGCCAACAACGAAACCGGCACCCTGTTCCCGGTGGAGAAGCTGGCGAGCATGGCCAAGGCGGCGGGCGCCTTGTTCCACACCGACGCGGTGCAGGCGGTGGGCAAGATCCCGATGAATCTGGCGGAAACCGACATCGACTTCCTGTCCTTGTCGGGCCACAAGCTGCACGCGCCCAAGGGCGTCGGCGCGCTGTATTGCCGCCGCGGCGCCCGCTATCGGCCGATGATGCGCGGCGGCCACCAGGAGCGCAACCGCCGCGCCGGCACTGAAAACGCCCCCGGCATCATCGCGCTCGGCAAGGCCTGCGAACTCGCGCTCCAGCACATGGAGGATGAGAACACCCGGGTGAAGGCGCTGCGCGACAAGCTGGAGGCGGCGATCATCAAGGCGGTGCCGCGCTGCTTCGTCACCGGCAATCCGCTGCATCGGCTGCCCAACACCGCCAACATCGCTTTCGAATACATCGAAGGCGAGGCGATCTTGCTGCTGCTGAACGAAGAAGGCATCGCCGCTTCGTCGGGGTCGGCCTGCACCTCGGGTTCGCTGGAGCCCAGCCACGTCATGCGGGCGATGGGGGTTCCCTACACCGCGGCGCACGGCGCCACCCGCTTCTCGCTGTCGCGGGAGACGACGGAAGCCGAAGTCGATCATGTGATTAAGGTGGTCCCCGGCATCATCGAACGTTTGCGCGCCCTGTCGCCCTATTGGGGCAAGGACGGGGCCGAAGAAAAGACCTTCGAGCCGGTTTATTCGTAAGGCGAGGAGGAGTCCCTCTCCCCACGGGGGCTACGGCATTCACACGTTTCTTGAGACTTTGGTTTTCTTATCTTTTTCTCGTCACCCCCGCGAAGGCGGGGGTCCACCTCATCAGCTAAGTTGTTGAAAAGGTGGATTCCCGCCTTCGCGGGAATGACAGTGAAAGATCAAAAATCAGGCCGAAGCGCAAGATGCGCGATGCCATAGCCTCCCCACGGGGGGGAGAGGGATTAGGAAAAGCGAAGGAGGGCTTCATCATGCGGCGTCTCGGTTTCGTGACCATCAACGACACCACTTTGCGCGACGGCGAGCAAACCGCCGGCGTCGCTTTCACGCTGGATGAAAAGCTCGCCATCGCCCGCTCGCTCGACGCCGCCGGCGTGCCGGAACTGGAAATCGGCATCCCCGCCATGGGCGAGGAGGAGCGCGAAAGCATGCGCGCCGTCGTCGACCTCAAGCTCGACGCCACCTTGATGGCGTGGTGCCGCATGCATGACGCCGATTTGCAGGCCGCAGCCCAGACTGGCGTCAAATTCGTCAACGTCTCCATGCCGGTGTCCGACATCCACATCACCAAGAAGCTGCGGCGCACCCGCGCCTGGGTGCTGGCGGAGGTGGAGCGCAAGGTAAAACAAGCCTGCGACATGGGCTTTGAAGTCAGTTTGGGCGGCGAAGATTCCAGCCGCGCCGACATGGATTTCGTGCTGGCGGTCGCCACCACCGCGCAATTGGCCGGCGCGCGGCGTTTCCGCTTCGCCGACACGCTGGGGGTGCTCGACCCGTTCCAGACCCGCGAGCGCATCGAACGGCTGCGCCGCGCCACCGATCTGGAGCTGGAAATCCACAGCCACGATGATTTGGGCCTCGCCACCGCCAATTCGCTGGCGGCGGCGCTGGGCGGCGCCACTCACATCAACACCACCGTCAACGGGCTGGGCGAACGCGCCGGCAACGCGCCGTTGGAGGAGGTCGTGATGGCGTTAAAAGTGATGTACGGCCGCGAATCCGGCGTCGATCCGCGCGCGCTGGCGCTGATTTCCGATCTGGTGGAAACCGCCTCGAACCGTCCGGTGGCGGTCAACAAGCCCATTGTCGGTTCGGCGGTGTTCACCCACGAAGCCGGCATTCATGTCGACGGCCTGCTGCGCGACCGCGCCAATTATCAGAACTTCGACCCCGCCGACCTGGGCCGCGAACACCGCATCGTGCTGGGCAAGCATTCCGGCGCCGCGGCGATCAAGATGGCCTACGCCCAACTGGGCATTGATCTCGACGACGCCGCGGCGCAGGCTGTGTTGCCGCAGGTGCGCGCCCTGGCCGGCCGGTTGAAGCGGGCGCCGACGCCCGACGAATTGCGTCTGTTTTATTCCCGTCTGGTCGCCGCCCGCTGATCCCCCAAAGGCGGCGCGACCGGGACGCATGAAGAGCAAGGGAGCTGACCCCCATGGCCCCAATCGCCGATATCGATCCGACCCCGGCCGCCAGCGAACGCGCCCCCGGCGTGCTGGCGCTGCTCAAGGAGGACGTGCTGTGCGTGTTCGATCGCGATCCGGCGGCGCGCAACGTCTTTGACGTGCTGACCTGCTACCCCGGCATTCACGCGCTGATCCTTTATCGCTTCGCCCATGCGGCTTGGGTGCGGGGCTTGCGCTGGCCGGCGCGGTTCTTGTCGTATCTGGCGCGGGCCGTCACCAATGTCGACATTCATCCCGGCGCCGAAATCGGCCGGCGCTTCTTTATCGACCATGGCGCTTGCGTGGTCATCGGCGAGACGGCGGTGGTGGGCGACGACGTCACGCTTTATCACGGCGTCACCCTGGGCGGCACCTCGTGGAACAAAGGCCGGCGCCACCCCAGCCTGGGCGACGGCGTGCTGGTGGGCGCCGGGGCGAAGATTCTCGGCCCTATCGCCATCGGGCGCAATTGCCGCGTCGGGGCGAATTCGGTGGTCACCAAGGACGTGCCGGACGGCATGACGGTGGTGGGCATCCCCGGCCGCATCGTCCGCCCGGTCAAGGGTGATCCGCACGCAACCCATAACGGCATCGACCTTGAGCATCACCTGATGCCCGATCCGGTGGGCAAGGCCATCGCCTGTCTGATCGACCACATCAACCGCATCGAAAGCCGCTTGGAGGCCCATGCGGCCGAAGAAGCCCGCGCGGTGGATCTGCTGCGCGAGCAACTGCCGGAAATCAACTTCAGCGGCATCGTCTGTTCGTCATGCGGCAATGTTTGCGGTATGGACGGCTGCGGCGAGAAACACGGCGGCGAGCCGGCGGACGACGCCGATTTGGCGGCGATGCAAGACGATAAGATGCGTGTTTGAGCGTTACCCTCCCTCCCTCATCGACCCCCTAAATAAGGAAGCGCCGACATGAGCTTTCAGGACGATCTCGACGATCTGGAAACCGCCGAGGATTTCCTGCGCTATTTTGAAGCGCCCTTCGACCAAACGGTGGTTCACGTCAACCGCCTGCACATTCTTCAGCGCTTCCATGATTATCTTGGCAAGGATGAGACGCTGGAAAGCCTGGACGACGACGCCAAGAAGGCGGCCTATCGCAGCCATTTGATGCGGGCCTACCAGGATTTTGTCGAATCCAACGCCATCAAGGAAAAGGTGTTCAAGGTCCATCAGGAAGAAGCGAAGAAGATGGAGGATCGGTTCGTGTCGATGGACAGCCTGATCCGTGGTTTTGGCGTCAATAATAAGTAAACGGAGCCGACGACATGCCGTTGTTCTCTTTTCACTGCAAATCTTGCGATCATGAATTTGAAACGCTGGCGCGCAGCGATGAAAAGCCGGCGTGTCCAGCTTGCGGCGCATCGGAAACGCAAAAGCTGGTGTCGCGCATCGCGCCGGAAGGCAAGACCAAGGCGTTTTTGGCCGGCAAGCGGGCGCAGGCCGCCTCCGAAGGGCAT
Source organism: uncultured Azospirillum sp. (assembly GCA_937960755.1). Taxonomy (GTDB): domain Bacteria; phylum Pseudomonadota; class Alphaproteobacteria; order Azospirillales; family Azospirillaceae; genus Azospirillum. The sequence goes on along the minus strand of CALGOL010000377.1, from coordinate 8,661 downwards.
TTTTCCAATTATGGCAAGAGCGAATTGAAAGGGAAGCTTTAGGGGGCCAAACCAATCTGCCGAAAGATTGACCTTCGTCACCCCGGCGGAGGCGCATAGGCGCTAAGATAAGAAATCTTGCCCAAGAATTCAGAAACTTTTCCCCGTCACCCCGGTGAAAACCGGGGTCCACCTTTGCGGAAACTTTCTCGAAAAGGTGGATTCCGGCCTTCGCCGGAACGACGATGGATAGTTTTCGGCGTTTGACGGCGGCCTAATAGCCTTATCTTAGCGCCTTCGCGGGAATGACGATGGACTTTTTGACGTTTTTACAGACCCCATAACGCAAAACGGCGCCGGAACGATCCCTTTCATCAAGGGTGCGTTCCGGCGCCGAGCGTCTCCTCCCTGCCTCCGGTTTTTCCGGGGCTGACGGCGATTATTTATTTTATGTCGCCGCCGCTTTTTTCCTGTTGCAGATAAAACCACATTGCTTGCAATGAAAGCAACGTGACGTTCTGTCGCAGCCTAGCTGTATTCCGTGATAACCAATGAAACGCCAGCAATATTCAAAGCGCCAGCATTTCGGTAAAATCCTAGAAAAACTTCATTCATTATTCGGGTGAACTTTTGCGGTGCAGCGACGCTTTTTAGTCCGCTTCTTCAATCTGGCTGGGATCGGTGCGGAACGGGCTGGCGGGGTAGACGCCGAGAATACGGAGGTCGCGGGCGAAGAACTCCAATTCTTCCAGCGCCAGCCGCAGACCGCGGTCGTCGGGGTGGCCTTCAACGTCGGCGTAAAACCGGGTGGCGGTGAAATTGCCGCCCATCATATAGCTTTCCAGCTTGGTCATATTGACGCCGTTGGTGGCGAAGCCGCCCAGCGCCTTGTATAGCGCCGCCGGCACGCTGCGCACTTGGAAGACGAACGTCGTCATGATCCGCGCGCCTTCGGTCCGCGGCGGAATTTTCTTTTCCGGGGCCAGAATGACGAAGCGCGTGGTGTTGTGTTCGGCGTCTTCGATGCCGCTTTTCAAGATATCCAGCCCATAGATCTGGGCGGCGAGCGACGAGGCGATGGCGGCATGGCGCGGATCGTTCAGCTCGGCGATTTCCTTCGCCGAGCCGGCGGTGTCGGCGTGGGTGATCGGCTCGATCCCCAGCGAACGGATCAGCCGGCGGCATTGGCTCAGCGCTTGAATATGGCTGCGCACCGTCTTGAGGCCGTCCAGCGTCGCGCCCTTCGGCGCCAATAACTGGTGGTTCACCCGCTGAAAATGTTCGCCGACGATGTAAAGCCCGCCGTCGGGCAGCAGATGGTGAATGTCGGCGACGCGGCCGGCCACCGAATTTTCCACCGGAATCATCGCCAAAGCCGCCTGACCGTTGCGCACCGCGGCGAAGGCGTCTTCAAACGCCGCGCAGGGCAGGGTGGTCATGCCGGGAAACATCGTGCGGCACGACAGGTCGGAATACGCGCCGGGGGAGCCCTGAAAGGCGATGACGTTGGAATGCGGCATTAGTGAACAGTTCCTTGACGCGGAATGGCGAATCAGCCGGCCCGGCGCGCCAGCGCCGCCCGCGCCCGCTCCAGGTCGGCGGGAGTATCGACGCCCAACGGCGGCGCGTCAACGATGGCGGCGTCGATCCGCATGCCGAACGCCAGCGCCCGCAACTGCTCCAGCCGCTCGCGCTGCTCCAGCGCCGACGGCGGCAGGGCGACGTAGCGCTCCAGCGCCTCGCGGCGATAGGCGTAGATGCCGATGTGATGATAAAGCGGCCCGTCGCCCGATGGCGCGGTCGCGCGGGTGAAATACAGCGCCCGGCCGCGCTTGGCCCCTTCCGACAGTTCGATTACCGCCTTGACGACGTTGGGGTCGTCGCGTTCCTCGTCGCGGGTGATCTCCACCGCCAGCGTGGCGACGTCCACCGCCGGGTCGGCCAAGGCGGCGAAGCAAGCGCGGATCGGTCCCGCCTCCAAGGTGGGGAGGTCGCCTTGCAGGTTCACTACCGCGTCGTGGGTGCGCTCCGGGTCCAGCAGGCTGACGGCTTCAAATATCCGGTCGGAGCCGCTGGGCAGGTCGGTGCGGGTCAACACCGCTTTGCCGCCGGCCTTTTCAATCGCTTCGGCGATTTCCGGCTCGCCCGCCGCCACCGCTACTGGGCCGATGTCGGCTTCCATGGCGCGGCGCCAGACGTGGACGATCATCGGCTCGCCGTGGATGTCGGCCAAGGGCTTGCCGGGCAACCGGGTCGAGGCCATGCGGGCCGGAATCAGCACGATGGGATTGGACGGCGGCGCCGACGTCGCGAACATTTCAACTCTCCCCGGACATCTTTTAAAAATTTGCTTGCTTGCGCTTTTCTGACCACGCGGGGGGCTTGCGCGTCAACCCTGTTCGCCATCCCGGCCCTGTTCGCCATCCTGACGGGGCGCATGCAAGGTGGTAATGGCAGTTATGAAATAATAACTACGCCGTCGCCAATCGCCGGGCGCGATCCGCATAAACAGTGAGTCGGGAAATGAATCGGCAAACATGATAATGATGCGCAATATTAATTATAATCGAAAATATTAAAATCAGATAGGCGACGGCATTGCATAATTTACTGATAATCATCGGTTCGCTCCCGAGGAAGACTATGGGCGTTGGCAGTGCTATGCGAAGGGCGTTGCGATTTGATTTCGGTGATTTTAACAATATCTTTCACCCACCCGTTTGTCCGCTCCGTTCCGCCGCGTCGCCGCACGGCGCAGAGCGACGTTCTCGTTTCATCTGTTGACGTTGGGGCGTCGCTCTTGCATGGTGCGCCCGCCGGACGGGGCGGCTGCCCCGGCCGCGCCTCGTCGTACGCCGCACCCGATTTAAACAGCTTGTTGACGGACCAAGATGACCGCGACCGCCGCTTCCGCCGCCGACCTTTCGATCATGGCCAACGCCATTCGCGCCCTCGCCATGGATGGCGTGGAGGCTGCGAAGTCCGGCCATCCCGGCATGCCGATGGGCATGGCCGACGCCGCGACCGCGCTGTTCAGCGGTTTCGTCAAGGTCGATCCGAAGAACCCGCGCTGGCCCAACCGCGACCGCTTCGTTTTGTCGGCCGGCCACGGCTCGATGCTGATCTACGCCCTGTCGCATTTGCTGGGCTATGAAGGTCTGCCGATTGACGAGCTGAAGCGCTTCCGCCAGATCGGCAGCCGCACCCCCGGCCACCCGGAAGTCGATCACGACATCGGCGTTGAAATGACCACCGGCCCCCTGGGGCAGGGCGTCTCCACCGCTGTCGGCTTCGCGCTGGCCGAGCGTCTGCTCAACGCCCGTTTCGGCGAAGCGCTGGTCAGCCATGACACCTATGTCATCGCGTCGGACGGCGATTTGCAGGAAGGCGTCAGCCACGAGGCTTGCGCGCTGGCCGGCCATCTGAAGCTGGGCCGGCTGATCGTGTTGTGGGACGACAACCACATCTCCATCGACGGGCCGACCGAGTTGTCGTTCACCGAAGACGTCAAGGCGCGCTTCGCCGCCTACGGCTGGGACGTGTCGGCCGTCGACGGTCACGATCCGGCGGCGGTGGCCGCGGCGATTGAAGCCGCCCGCGCCGTCGCCGACAAGCCGTCGCTGATCGCCTGCCGCACCATCATCGGCAAGGGCTCGCCCAACAAGGCGAATTCCCACGGCGTGCACGGCTCGCCTTTGGGCGGCGATGAGATCAAGGCGACTCGCGAGGCTATCGGCTGGCCGCATGCGCCGTTTGAAATCCCCGCCGACATCCTGGCCGCTTGGCGCGCCGTGGGCGAAAAGAACGCGGGCGCTTACGCCGCGTGGAAGGCCGCCTACGACGCCGCCGCGCCGGAAGTGCGCGCCGAATTCGACGCCGCCTTCGCCGGCGACCTGCCGGCGGACCTCGCCGCCAAGCTGCAAGCCTTCAAGGAAAAGATCGTCGCCGACAAGCCGTCGTGGGCGACCCGCGTCGCTTCCGGCAATACGCTCGAAGTGCTGGTTCCGGCGATTCCCCAACTGGTCGGCGGCTCGGCGGATTTGACGCCTTCCAACAACACCAAGACCAAGGATCAGCCGGATGTGAAGCCGGGCGATTACGCCGGCCGCTACATCCGCTACGGCATTCGCGAACACGGCATGGCCGCCATCATGAACGGCATGACGCTGCATGGCGGCGTCATCCCCTACGCCGGCACCTTCATGCAGTTCGCCGATTATTCGCGCCCCGCCATCCGCTTGGCGGCGCTGATGAAGCAGCGCGTCGTGCATGTGCTGACCCATGATTCCATCGGTTTGGGCGAAGACGGCCCGACGCACCAGCCGGTGGAGCATCTGGCGGCGCTGCGCGCCATCCCCAATCTGCTGGTCTTCCGCCCGGCCGACGCGTTGGAGACGGTGGAGGCGTGGGAACTGGCGCTGGCCAACAAGACCGGCCCGTCGGCCTTGGCGCTGACCCGCCAGAACGTGCCGACATTGCGCGCCGACGTTAAGGAAAACCTTACCGCCAAGGGCGCTTATGTGCTGCTGGAGGCGACCGGCAAGCGCAAGGTGACGCTGTTCGCGTCGGGTTCGGAAGTGTCGCTGGCGGTGGAGGCCCGCGCCGTTCTGGAAAAGGACGGAATCGGGACCGCGGTGGTCTCCATGCCGTGCTGGGAATTGTTCGAAGCGCAGAGCGACGACTATCGCGACGCGGTGCTGGGCCGCAAGACGGTGCGGGTCGGTATTGAGGCCGCCGCCCGGCTGGGCTGGGATCGCTGGCTCGGCAAGAAGGGCGTCTTTATCGGCATGCTCGGCTTTGGCGAATCGGCGCCGTATCAGGAGCTTTACAAGCATTTCGGCATCACCGTCGACGCGGTGGTCAAGGCTGCGAAAGAGCGGCTGTAACCGGCCTCCCGGCCTCTTTCACCAGCGCCGGGAAGCAAAAGAGTGATCTTCGGAGGATCGGGTAACATGGCTGTGCGGGTTGCGATCAATGGTTTCGGCCGTATCGGTCGTCTGGTGCTGCGGGCGATTTATGAAAGCGGCCGCAAGGACGTGGAAGTGGTGGCGATCAACGATCTCGCCGATCTCGCCACCAACGCGCACCTGCTGAAGTACGACAGCGTTCACGGCCGCTTCCCCGGCACGGTGGAAACTGTCGACGGCAAGCTGGTGGTCAACGGCCACGCCATCACCGTGGTGCAGGAACGCGACCCGGCCAAGCTGCCGTGGGGCGATCTGAACGTCGACATCGCGATGGAATGCTCGGGCATCTTCACCAAGCGCGACGCCGCCGGCAAGCATCTGGAAGCGGGCGCGAAGAAGGTGCTGATTTCCGCCCCGGCCACCGATGAAGACATCACGGTGGTTTACGGCGTCAACCACGACAAGCTGAAGGCGGAGCACGCCATCGTCTCCAACGCCTCATGCACCACCAACTGCTTGGCGCCGGCGGCGTTCGTCATCGCCAATCTGGTGGGCATTGAACACGGCTTCATGACCACCATCCACAGCTACACCGGCGATCAAAACACGGTGGATACGGCGCACAAGGATTTGCACCGCGCCCGCGCCGCGGCGCTGAACATGATCCCGACCTCCACCGGCGCCGCCAAGGCGGTCGGTCTGGTGCTGCCGGAACTGAAGGGCAAGCTGGACGGCACCGCCATCCGCGTGCCGACCGCCAATGTTTCGGTGGTCGACCTGTCCTTCACCGCCAAGCGCGCCACCTCGGCCGACGAAATCAACGCTGCGATCAAGGCGGCGGCGGACGGCCCGCTGAAGGGCGTGCTGGGCTACTACGACGAGCCGCTGGTGTCGTCGGATTTCAACCACGACCCGCATTCGTCGATCTTCGCCCTGAAGGAAACCAAGGTGATCGGCGGCAACTTTGTCCGCATCCTGACTTGGTACGACAATGAATGGGGCTTCTCGAACCGCATGAGCGACACCGCCGTCGCCATGATGAACGCGAAGTAAGTTTTTCGGCTTCGGTCGAACGCGAAAAAGCCGGGGAGCGATCCCCGGCTTTTTTGTTTGCTCGTCTTCATCACACCCGCCCCAACAAGGGCGGAGGCGCGCTCAAATCCAGCGGCGTTTCAGAGAATTTCAGCGGATTGCCCACCATGCGCAGCCGTTCGCCATTGGCGAGTTCGCTTTCCACCAGCATGCCGCGGGCGGCGACTTGGGGATGGGCGAGCGCTTGGCCGATGTCGTTGATCGGGCCGCAGGGCACGCCGGCGGCTTCCAGTTCCGCCAGCCACTGGTCGCGCGGCCGGGTCGCCAGCACATCGGCCACCATGGGAACCAGCCGCTCGCGGGCGCCGACCCTGGCGGCGTTGGTGGCGAAGTCGGGGTCTTGCGCCCATTCCGGCCGCCCGGCGACGGCGCAGAATTTGGCGAACTGGCCGTCGTTGCCCACCGCCAGCACCAGATAATCATCCGCCGCCTTGAACACCTGATAGGGGCAGATGTTGGGATGGGCGTTGCCCATGCGCCGGGGGGCTTGGCCGGAGACCAGATAATTCGCCGCTTGATTGGCCAGCACCGCTAATTGCGTGTCAAACAGCGCGATGTCGATGTGCTGGCCCTGGCCGGTGCGGTCGCGGTGAGCGAGTGCTGCCTGTACGCCATTGGCGGCGTAAAGCCCGGTGAACAGGTCCACCACCGCCACGCCGACCTTCATCGGCTCGGCCCCCGGCGCCCCGTCCGGCTGGCCGGTCACGCTCATCAGCCCGCCGGTCGCCTGGATCATCATGTCGTAGCCGGCGTGGCCGGCGTATGGCCCGGTCTGGCCGTAGCCGGTGATTGAACAATAAATCAGGTCGGGCTTCAGCGCCCGCAGCGATTCATAGTCCAGCCCGTAGCGCTTCAGCCCGCCGACCTTAAAGTTTTCAACCACCACGTCGCAGGTTTTGGCGATTTCGCGCACTTCCGCCGCCCCTGCCGGCGTGGTGAAGTCGATGGCGAGCGAGCGCTTGCCGCGGTTGCAGCAGGTGAAATAAGCCGCCATGCCGGGATCGCCGGCGCCCGGATCGGGAGCGACCGCGAACGGCGGCCCCCAGCCGCGGGTGTCGTCGCCGACGCCGGGCTTTTCGATCTTCAGCACTTCGGCTCCCAGATCGGCGAGCAACTGCGTCGCCCACGGTCCCGCCAGCACGCGGGAAAGATCCAGCACGCGCAAATGCGCCAAAGGCCCGGCCATATCGGCTGTCTCCCTGTCGATGCTTTAACCGAACGCCTGAATGCCGGTCTGCACCCGGCCCAGGATCAGCGCATGCACGTCGTGGGTTCCTTCATAGGTGTTGACCGTCTCCAGGTTCACCATGTGGCGGATGACCTGGAATTCTTCGGAAATGCCGTTGCCGCCGTGCATGTCGCGGGCGACGCGGGCGATGTCCAACGCCTTGCCGACATTGTTGCGCTTAATCAGCGACACCGCTTCCGGCGACCAACTGCCGTCGTCGATCATCCGGCCGACCCGCAAGGCGGCTTGCAACGCCAGGACGATTTCGGTCTGCATGTCGGCCAGCTTCTTTTGCACCAACTGGGTGGCGGCCAATGGCTTGCCGAACTGCTTGCGGTCGAGGGTGTATTGACGCGCCGCGTGCCAGCAGAATTCCGCCGCGCCAACGGCGCCCCAGGCGATGCCGTAACGCGCCTTGTTAAGGCAGCCGAACGGCCCCGACAGCCCGTTGGCCCCCGGCAGCAGGTTTTCTTCCGGCACGAAGGCTTCGTCCAGCACCACTTCGCCGGTGACCGAGGCGCGCAGGGAAATCTTGCCTTCGATCTTCGGCGTGGTGAAGCCCTTGGTCCCGCGCTCCACCACAAAGCCCTTGATTTTGCCGCCGTGGGCGTCCGACTTGGCCCAGACCACCGCCAGATCAGCAATCGGGCTATTGGTGATCCACATTTTTTGCCCCGACAGCAGATAGCCGCCGTCCACCTTGACGGCGCGGGTGCGCAGCGAGCCGGGGTCGGAGCCGGAGTCCGGCTCGGTCAGGCCGAAGCAGCCGATCAGCTCGCCGGTGGCCAGCCGCGGCAGCCAGCGCTTGCGCTGTTCTTCCGAGCCGTAGGCGTAAATCGGATGCATCACCAACGACGACTGCACGCTCATCGCCGAGCGGTAGCCAGAGTCCACCCGCTCCACCTCGCGGGCGATCAGACCGTAAGAGACGTGGTTGACGCCGGCGCCGCCGTAGATTTCCGGGATGGTGGCGCCCAACAGGCCCAGCTCGCCCATTTCCGACATGATTTCGCGGTCAAAGCGCTCTTCGCGGAAGGCGGAGATCACCCGCGGCTGAAGCTTTTCCTGGCAATAGGCGCGGGCGGCGTCGCGGATCAACCGCTCGTCTTCGGCAAGTTGGCTTTCCAGCAAAAACGGATCGTCCCAGCGCATCGCCTGCATGTCGTTCGGCCTTTTTATGGGGTGCGTGATGGGCGAGAAGGTGACGGTTTCGCGTCATAATGACAAAGCCATAATGATGATGATATCCATAATAAATTATTATGGCTTTGGAGGAAGGCGGCGATGGATTTGCGGGCGTTGCGCTACTTCGCCGCCATTGTCGAGCACGGCTCGCTGACCCGCGCCGCAGAGGCGCTGCGCATCGCCCAGCCCGCCTTGTCGGCGCATCTGAAGCGGCTGGAGGAGGAGTTCGGCTGCGCGCTGGCGGCGCGCACCGCCCGCGGGATCATCCCG